>CAZPXE010000239.1:0-5547 GCA_964590545.1 uncultured Rhodobacterales bacterium
AGCAAGCGTTGCAGGATCTTCACCGCGTTGCCGCCCGCGTTGACATACATGTCAAAAACGCTCGCGTGCAGTACGTCCGGCAAGCCGGAAATGCGGGGCTTTTCAAAGTAGTGTCGGATAAAGATGTCGACGGCTTGCGCGCGGCTTAGCTTGCGCACATCGGCGGGCGTGACGCGGCCATCGCCGGTTAGATCCAACCCCAGACGGCGCATGGTGTGAATGGTCACGCCCCATTTGGTCGCCCCGCCCGGATCATCCGGGTCGTTCACATAACCACCCTCTCGGGCGACAATTTCCTCGGCAATTTGCCTGACATCGTGCATGAAACCCTCCGCTTCTGCTCGGAAGGCAACCTGCCCTGAAAGGGGTTAATTCAGCTTAAGAGGACCGTACGGTGCGCGTTAACTTTCCGCATCAGGCTCGACATAGACGCCTTGCTCTTTCAGCGCGTCGATGACCTCTTTCGGCATATAGGTTTCGTCATGTCTGGCAAGGATTTCAGAGGCTTCGAAGACGCCATTAATGTAACGCCCCGTACCAACCATGCCTTCATTCTCGCCGAACAAATCGGGTAGAACGCCGGTATAAGCAACCGCCACACTGTCCCCACCATCAGTCACGCGGAAGGTAGTGGTCGCGCCATCGCCGCGCACGAGCGAGCCTTCTTCAACCAGCCCACCGATGCGAAACACCTCCGACGGGCTCGGCGGCGCGGCAATGACCTGAGAGGGCGATCGGAAGAAGTTAATCCCATCGCGCATCGCGTATCCGATCAAAGCGGTGGACAGAACCAGCGCCACGACGGCGACCAAAATCACTTGAATACGGCGCTGTTTTTTGAGGTTTTTCATCCGACCACACTGTGACGTTACGGGAAAAGAAGACGCTACGGGAAAAGAGGCGCCAGCATCAGCCCCTGCGATTCCGGCAAACCTAACATCAGATTGGCGTTCTGCAAGGCTTGGCCTGATGACCCTTTGGTGAGGTTATCCAGCGCCGCGACCACAATCGCCCGCCCATCTATCCGCTCGCCCGCCACGCCGATATGGCAGAAATTAGAGCCGCGCACATCATGGGTCGACGGCGCTTTGCCGAAGGGCAGCACATGGATGAACGGCTCGTCCTTATAGGCGGCGCTAAGCACCTCATGGATGCGCGCGGCGTCGCCATGAACGTAGCAGGTCGCCAGAATGCCCCGGTTTGCTGGGATCAGATGCGGTGTGAACTGCACCTTCACATCCCGCCCCGCAATCGCGCTAAACTCTTGATCAAACTCGCCTAAGTGCCGGTGTGTGCCACCAAGCGCGTAGGCATTGGTCCCTTCGGAAAGCTCTGCGTGCAGCAGGTTTTCTTTGAGTGACCGCCCGGCCCCGGACACCGCGCATTTCAGGTCGAGGATGATATGATCAAGGTCAATCACCCCCGCCTCTATCAAAGGCCGCAGGGCGAATTGCCCGGTCGCGGAATTGCAGCCGGTCCCGGCCACCAGCCGTGCTTTGGCGATCTCGCCCCGATAGAACTCGGTCAGCCCATAGACCGCCTCGCCCTGCATCTCTACCGCGCTATGGGGATTGCCATACCATTTGGCGTAAGCTTCCGGGTCGCGCAGCCGGAAATCGGCGCTGAGGTCGATGATTTTCAGCTCCTTCGGCAGGGCCGAGATCACCTCTTGCGAGGTTTTATGCGGCAGCGCGCAGAAGCACAGATCGATTCCAGACCAGTCGATCTGATCGATGGTCACGAGGGTCGGCAAGTCGAGATGCTGCAGGAAAGGAAACACCTCTGCCATGTCCATCCCGGCCTTTGAGTTCGCCCCCAGCGCTGCGATGCGCAGCCCGCCATGGGTCGAAATCAGCCGGATCAGTTCAGCGCCCGTATAGCCGGACGCGCCAAGGATTGCGATATTCTTCATTGTTCTATCTTTTCAGTTGGATACAGGTCAGTCTTTAAGCGGATGCAAAGCTGATCTGTCGTCGCAAAAACTGGGTAGCATGATCACTGACACGCGACGGATCGCCAGTCGTGACAAAGCCGGACGTGTCCGCGCCCGCCATATTCGGGTGCCGGTCCAGATAATCGGCCAGCGAGTCGGCCACAAGGTTGGCTTGGCTATAGACCTTTACCTCGGGCCCCAACGCCGCTTGGAACACATCATGGACCAGCGGGTAGTGGGTACAGCCCAAAATCGCGGCTTCGGGCTCCGGCATCTTTCGCTTCAGCGCGTCGACATGGGAGCGGACCAGAGCCTCGGCCAGAATCATATCGCCGTCTTCGATAGCATCCACGACACCTCCGCAGGCCTGCGCCTCAACATCCACGCCGATCGCCCGGAACGCCAATTCACGTTGAAACGCGCGACTCGCCACCGTCGCTGGGGTCGCAAACAACGCCACATGCTTCACGGCGACCTCGCGGGGCGGGGAATTGTCGCCCCATTGCCGTTCGGTCAGCGCTTCGATCATCGGCACAAACACACCCAGCACGCGCTTGCCCTGCGGCACGCCCGCCTCTTGCATCCGGCGCAGCGCAGCGGCGGAAGCGGTATTGCAAGCCAGAATGACCAGATTGCATCCCTTGTCCCACATGGCAGTCACGGCATCCACTGTCAGCGCGTGGATATCCTCGGCATCGCGCACGCCATAGGGCGCGTGGGCACTGTCGGCATAGTAAAATAGCGGCAAATCTGGCAGCCGTTTTGACACCGCGTCCAGCACCGTCAGCCCGCCAAGGCCGCTATCGAAAATCCCTACTGCCATCGTGCAAATCCGGCCTTACCGGTGCTTTTCCTCAAATTCATATCCCAACGCAGCCGGGTTCGGGACCGCGTCTGGCGCCAACTCATACGTGGCTTTTCGGAGGAATTCCATCATTGCTTTGCTGTCGTTGCCAATCGGGTCCAGCGCGTCCCGGCCAATCGGTTCACCGATGGTGACGCGCACAGGGGTATCCACGCGCTTTTTGAATTCTTTAATCAGCAGGCCCAGCCGCAAAGTGTTGTGCATATGGCTCGCGATCTGGAACAGGCGGCTTGTGTGACCGTCGAAATAGACCGGCAGCACCGTCGCCCCGGACTTAGAGATCATCCGCGCCGTAAAGCTGCGCCATTTCGGGTCGAGCGGTTGGCTGAACGGTTTCGCCGCCGTGGCCACCGTGCCGCCGGGAAAGACGCCAATCGCCCCGCCCTGCGCTAGATAGGCCAGCGCGTTCTTGCGGGTTTGGATGTTTTGCTGAAGCGCCTCTTTGGTCTCATCGAAAGAGATCGGCAGCACGATGCGGTTCACCTCTTCGGCGCGTTTGAATACGGAATTGGCCAGAATCCGAAAATCGCCCCGCGTGCGCCGCAGCATATGGCCCATCATCAGCCCATCAAGAATGCCATAAGGATGGTTCGCCACCAGCACCAGCGGCCCGGTTTTGGGAATGTTGTCCAGCGATCCGCCGACCACATCCAGCGACAGCCCATAACGGTCGACCATCACATCGAAGAAATCCCGGCCCGCCGCGATTTCCTGCTCATACCCCTCGGCGCGCTTGATCAGCCGCAATCGACCAGTCGTATTTTCCAACACACGGATCACCGCCCTGCCGCCGCGCGTCTGCGCGCCGAATGCGTAGGAGATTTCGTGTGTCACGTCCCGTTTGGTGGCCATGGGAGGGATTCCTGAAACTGAATTTCGCAGGCGTATACGCCGATTGGCGTATCCTGCCTAGCCTTCGTTACAGAACTGTGACGGCCAAAGGGCTATGCATGAACTCTGTGCCTTATTCTGCAGCTTTTGCGACAGGAGCGCCCCCTGCGCGGATCACCGCGAGCAACTCCTCTCGTCGCTTGGCCGCTTTGGCTTCATTGGCCGCTTTCACTGGCCCAAAACCCCGTATCTGCAGCGGCAACTCGGCAAGAGCGATCACCGCATCCCGCGTCGCCGGGGAAAGCTGTGGTCCAATTGCGGCCATATCCGCCTCATATTGCTTGATCAACGCCCGCTCCATCTTGCGCTCTGCCGTGCGGCCAAAGACATCCAGTGGCGTGCCGCGCAGGCGTTTCATGCGGGCGAGCAGCGGCAGGAACGTCTCGATCCACGGACCGAATTCACGTTTGGCGGGGCGTCCATCTGGCCCCTCTTTCTCCAGAACAGGCGGGGCGAGGTGATAGGTCAGGCTCAGATCACCGTCGAACTCCGCTTCGGCCTTGGCGCGTGTCTCTAGAAGCATCCGGGCAACTTCATATTCGTCCTTGTAGGCCAGTAGCTTATGATAGCCTTTCGCCACGGCCTCGCGCAGCGCGGCATCTTCGAAACTGTCCACCAGCTTGCGGTATTTCTTGGCCAGGCGCTTGGATTGATACTTGACCAGATGCGCCTCGCGGAAGGCAATTTTGTCGTCCAGAGTTTTGGGCATCTGCAGGACCTTGGGCGCGCACAGATCAGCGGCCTCTTGCGGATGCAGCGCCGCCCAGCGGCCCACTTCGAAGGCACGCAGGTTCTTTTCCACCGCCGCGCCGTTGAGATCAATCGCCGCGCGGATCGCAGCGCCGCTGATCGGCAACAGCCCCTGCTGCCACGCCGCGCCGAAAATCATCATGTTGGAGAAGATGCTGTCCCCCATCACCGCCCGCGCCAGATCGGAGGCATCGAACATCACCAGCCGCTCGCGCAGCCGCGCCTGAAGCGACACGGTGAGCCGGTCAGACGGCAAGGAAAACTCGGTATCGCGGGTGAAATCGCCTGTGATAATCTCGTGAGAGTTCACCACCGCGCCTGTCCGGCCCGCCGCCGTTAGCCCCAGCGTCTTGGCCCCAGCGCTCACCACCAGATCGCCGCCGATCAGTGCATCGCACTCCCCGGTGGAAACACGCACGGCGCTGATATCATGGGGGCTTTTTGCGATCCGGGCGTGGATATGCACCGCGCCGCCCTTCTGGGCCAGCCCCGCCATCTCCATCATCGACGCGCCCTTGCCATCAATCTGCGCCGCTTGCGCCATTACCGCGCCGATGGTCACAACGCCTGTGCCACCGACGCCGGTGACGACCACGTTCCACGTGCCTTTGATCTGCGGCAAGGTCGGCTCAGGCAGGTCCGGCAGGCTCAACTCTGTCGTCGCCGCCTTTCGGACTTTCGCGCCCTGCACCGTCACAAAGGACGGGCAGAACCCTTTGACGCAAGAGAAATCCTTGTTGCAGGACGACTGATCAATCGCCCGCTTGCGACCCAACTCGGTTTCTTTCGGAACAATCGAGACGCAGTTCGACTGCACCCCGCAATCGCCGCAACCTTCGCAGATGTCGGAGTTGATAAACACTCGCTTGTCCGGGTCCGGGAACGTCCCCCTCTTGCGCCGCCGCCGCTTTTCCGCGGCGCAGGTCTGGATATAGACAATGACGCTGACACCTTCGACCTTGGAAAGCCGCTCTTGCACGCTTTGCAAATCGGCCCGTTCATGCGCCTCCACCCCGCTGGGCAGGCGCTTTACGTCCACATCTTCTTTCTCGTCGTAAACCACAGCGACGGTCTCGCACCCCATCGCGCGCACTTCATTGACGATGCG
>CAZPXE010000240.1:0-5539 GCA_964590545.1 uncultured Rhodobacterales bacterium
CCATAAAGGACTATATCGGTTACGCCTTTCTCGGTGCACAGATCGGCAAAAGTCTTCGCCCAGTCTTCGACACTGCCGCGATAGGGGATGTAGCTGCGCGGGTGGAACCAGAAGGCGCGATCCCCTGCATTAAAGCCCACACGCCAGACTGTGCTGCCCGCAAGGCGCAACATCTTGCCGAGCCGGTGGAAAAACGGCCCATGCGGTCCCTGAAGGAACAGGAAAACCCTATCTGATGGCGCGATCTGCTGCATCTTATCCGTATATCTTTGCACCTGTGGCCTTTCGGTTAACGCAGCAAAGGGGCGAATTTGTGGCCGCCCAACCGGTCGGTCTTGTTCTATATAGGCAGTCTGCTAAGTGATGTCGCCAAGTCAAAGGGGAAAGCAATGTTCACAGGCATCATCACGGATATCGGCACCATTGAAGCACTCGAGCAGGCAGGCGATCTGCGCGCGCGGATTGGCTGTTCCTATGACACCGATGCGATTGAGATTGGCGCGTCGATTGCTTCAGACGGGGTGTGCCTGACGGTCGTGGCCTTGGGGCCGGGTTGGTATGACGTGGATATCAGTGCCGAGACGGTGAGCATGACCAACCTCAGCGCATGGGCCGTTGGCAAGCGGGTGAACCTTGAGCGCGCCTTGCGTGTGGGCGACGAGCTGGGCGGGCATATCGTGTCGGGCCATGTGGATGGCGTTGCCGAGGTTGTTTCGGTCGTCGATGAGGGCGACAGCACCCGCGTGCAACTGCGCGCGCCGGCCGCCTTGGCGCGCTTCATCGCGCCCAAAGGGTCGGTGGCGCTGAATGGCACTTCCCTGACCGTGAACGAGGTGCAGGGGGATGTGTTTGGTATCAACTTCATCCCCCATACCAAAGAAGTCACGACATGGGGTGATGTGGCCGTTGGTGATGCGGTCAACCTAGAGATCGACACGCTGGCCCGCTACGTCGCGCGGCTGGCGGAGTACGGGTAGCGTTGTTCTGATTAGCTGAGGCCAGCCTCCGACCCTGGGTGGGGGTGAAGCCCCCTCGCGCCTTGCCACAGGCAAACCTCCGGTTTGACGAGAGGGACGCGGGCTGGACGGCGGTGCCGTCCTTGCGCTTTGGGCTAGCGTTGAGCCGAGACGGTCAAGGGCCCTTATTCAACAGCGCGGCGCCACGTCGCTCTGGAGTTTTTGTGCAGCGCAGCTTATCTGGTCGCAGGACGACAGGAGCGCGCGCATGAGTTTTGAAACCCCCGGCCCGGTGGAGGCCTCTTTGGCAGGTGCCATCTCTCCGATTGAGGAGATTATCGAGGATGCGCGGGCGGGCCGGATGTTCATTCTGGTGGACCATGAGGACCGCGAGAATGAGGGCGATCTGGTGATTCCGGCCAATTTCGCGGATGCCAAGGCGGTTAACTTCATGGCGATGCATGGGCGCGGGCTGATCTGCCTGACGCTGCCACCCGAGCGGGTCGAGGCGCTGGGGCTGCCGATGATGGCGACGCATAACCCCTCGCGCCACGAGACCGCGTTCACCGTGTCGATTGAGGCGCGCGAGGGGGTTTCGACAGGGATTTCCGCCGCCGACCGGGCGCTGACCATTGCCACCGCGATCAATCCGCAGGCCGGGCAAGCTGATCTGGCGACGCCGGGCCATGTGTTTCCGCTGCGCGCGCGGCAGGGCGGCGTGTTGGTGCGCGCGGGCCATACCGAAGCGGGCTGCGATGTGGCGCGGCTTGCAGGGCATTACCCGTCCTCGATGATCTGCGAGATCATGCGTGAGGATGGCACAATGGCGCGGCTGCCCGATCTGGTGGAATTCGCGCAAACCCACCAGATGAAAATCGGCACCATCAGCGATCTGATCGCCTATCGCCGCCGCCATGACAATCTGGTGCGCGAGACGGATCGGCATCAGGTCAGTTCGGAACATGGCGGCGATTGGGAGATGCGGGTTTTTACCGATTTCACCTTCGGCATCGAGCATGTAGCGCTGATCAAGGGCGACATCACCACGCCGGAGCCTGTGTTGGTGCGCACCCATGCGCTGAATGAGGCATCAGATGTGCTGGGGCTGGGCCCGAAGCCTGCGGACGAATTGGCGCGCGCGATGCAGATTATCGCCGAGGAAGGGCGCGGGGTTGTGTGCCTGTTCCGCCAGCCGCGCAAGACGCTGTTTGCGACCGACACGGACGAGGATGGCCCGAAGACGATCAAGCAAACAGGGCTTGGTTCTCAGATGCTGGCCAAGATGGGTGTGTCCAAACTGGTGCTGCTGACTGACAGCCCGACAACGCGCTATCTGGGCCTTGATGCCTATCACATTGAAATCACGGGCACGCGCTCGATTATGGGAGGCTGACAGATGGCCGGAACCAGTCACTACATCCTGCCGCGCCCGGAGTTCGACCGGCCGGTGAAGCTGCTGATTGTCGTGTCGCCCTATTACAAGGATATCGCGGATAATCTTGTCGCCGGGGCGGTGGCGGAGATTGAGGGCTGCGGGGCGAGTTACGAGATCGTCGAGATGCCCGGCGCGCTGGAAATCCCGACCGCGATTGGCATTTCCGACCGGAGCAGCAATTTCGATGGCTATGTGGCGCTGGGCTGTGTGATCCGGGGCGAGACGACGCATTACGAGACGGTGTGCAATGACAGCAGCCGCGCGTTGCAATTGTTGGGCCTTCAGGGGCTGTGCATCGGCAATGGCATACTGACGGTTGAAAACGTGGAACAGGCCGAGGTCCGCGCCGACCCGGAGCAGCAAAACAAGGGCGGCGGGGCGGCGGCTGCGGCCTTGCACCTGATCGCGCTGCGCCGTAAGTGGGGCGGCCAGCGCCGGGGGATCGGGTTCAAACCGCCCACGGAAGATATTTTGCTGGCAGGCGGCACAGATGGCGGATCAACCACGGCATGAACTCGAATATCTCCGGTAATCAGAAGCGCAAGATGCGCTCGGCGGCGCGGCTTTATGCGGTGCAGGCGCTGTTCCAGATGGAAGCGGCAGAGCAGACGGTCGACAAGGTGCGGGCGGAGTTCTTTAACCACCGCTTTGGCGCTGTGGTTGAGGGCGACGAGATGCAGGATGGCGATCCGGACCATTTCAGCCGGGTGATCGAAGAGGCGGTGAATTACCAAGCGCCGATTGACCAGATGACCGACCGCGCGCTGGTGGCCAAATGGCCCATCGCGCGGATTGATCCGACTTTGCGCGCTTTGTTCCGTGCGGCGGGGGCCGAGTTTCGGGACACGGCGACGCCGCCCAAGGTGGTGATCGTGGAATATGTCGACGTCGCACGGGCGTTTTTCCCCGACGGGCGCGAGCCGAAATTTGTGAACGCCGTGCTCGACCACATGGCCCGCGAGGCGCGGCCGGAAGCGTTTTAGGGTCCTGACTGACCCCCTAGGGCCAGTGTTGTTTGGGGCTCTGCCCCGCCGCGCTGCGCGCGACTCCCCGGAGTTTTTTCAGCCAAGTGAAGCAGGGGAGCCTTTTGCGGGCGTGGCGCGTTTAGCTGAGGCAGGTGCTTGTTTTCAGCGTGGCTAAGCCGGTGGCGTCGAACGTGCTGGCATTGCCGTCGGCGATCAGTTGCGCGCCGGAGATTTCGCTACCTGACACGCGGATTTGGCCGAGATCGCTTTGGGCGCGCGTGTCGTCCACGTCGATGGTGAAGGCGAGGTCTGCCCCTGCGGGAAAGCGCGTCAGGGTCAGTTCCACGCGGTTCATGCCATCGCGCACATCGGGGATGCCCGCGAGCAGGGCTTTGCCTTCGACGATCTCAAGGGGTTGAAACACCTCGACCCCGGCGCCAGACGCAGTGGTGTCAAAGATCAACCCGGCAGCGCTGCTGCTCAGGTCCAGCGTGATCGCGATGCTGCCCAGATCGCAGGCGCTGGTGTTGGTCAGCGTAAAGCGGTCCTTGGGCGCGGATTCGCGGAAGTTCATGGTGATATCGGCAAGTGCGGCGCTTGGCAGCAGAGCGGCAGCGAGGATTGTGACGCGTATCATGGGCGGTCTCCTTTTCATAAGGAGATAGCGCGCCACGGCGTTTTTCCAGAGCGCGGGAAAAAGTGACGGGAACCACCACAGCCGTTTGGTTCTCTCATTCCCGAGGACCTGTATATACAGGTGGGTGTCAGGTAACCGGACCACGGCCCGGACAGAGCCAACTCCCTCGGAATTGCTTAAGGCCACCGGAATGCAACCAGGCACGAGAAGGGCAGAACCCGTCACGCCCGGACATAATGTGCCGGGGGATGCGGGGCAAGAGGCGTCTCAGGCGTCGGTTACTGCGCGCAAGGCAATCGTGAAGCCGTGCCAGCCCTTGTCGAGCGCGAGGATGAGGCCATAGGTCTCGGCGTCTTCGGGCAGGCCGGTATGGTCGAGATCGAGCCGCACACCGCCGGGCGTGTCAGTGATGCGCCACTCTACGGTGGTCATCCGTCCATTCAGCGGTCCAACAGAGAAGTCCCATTTCATGTAGCGGGGCGGGTCCATTTCAAGGACCTGTCCAAAGCACATCCGTTCGCCGTCTTCGGCAGAGACAAGGGTGAATTCAGCGCCTTGCGTCAAGTCCGCGTGGGCCGGGTGGAACCATTTGCGCAGCAGGTCCGTCTGGGTGAGATGCGCCCAGACGGTTTCGGCATCTGTTGCCAGATGTACTGATTTGCGGATTTGGGTAGTCATTCTGTGTCATCCTTTTCTATTGCGGTTTTTAAGGCAGCCAAACGGTCGTCCCAGAACTGGTCAAAGAAGCCGAGCCAGTCGCGCACCGGGGCCAGCCCTGCGGCGTTGAGCGTATTGATCCGCTCGCGCCCCCGTGTTTGGACAGTGATCAATGCGCCATCTTCCAGCACGCGCAGGTGCTTTTTCACCGCGGCGCGGGTCATGTCGAAATGGTCGCTGACTTGCCCGATGGTCATGGCCTTGCCTGCCAATAGATGCAGGATTTCACGGCGGGTGGGATCAGACAGCGCGCGGAACGTGGGTTGGGACATAAGGGTGCCTTATGTTAAAGTGATACCGTTTGGTTTCATTTATATGATACCCATTGGTATCATTTCAAGGGTAAAGTTGCCTTGACGCATGTTCCGCATTTGTTCATGCTTGGCGCTATGGATGACTTTGCTTCCCCTCTCGATGGCTTGATGCCCGGGCAACTTCTGGCGCGGGGCGTGGCGCGGCATTTGGTCAGCCATGGCTTTGCGTGCCTGGAGGAGTTTGTTCCCGCGCGTGGGCTGCGCGTGGATGTGATTGCGCTGGGTCCGAAGGGGGAGATTTGGGTGGTGGAGTGCAAATCATCTCGCGCCGATTTCACCTCGGACACCAAATGGGAAGGCTATCTGGAGTGGTGTGATCGGTTTTTCTGGGCGGTGGATGACGCGTTTCCGACAGAGCTTTTGCCGGAGGAGAGTGGGCTGATTTTGGCGGATGCCTATGACGCCGAGATTTTGCGGATGGCGCCGGAGGAAAAGCTTGCGGGCGCACGGCGCAAAGCAATGGTGCAGAAATTTGCCACCCATGCCGCGCGGCGGCTACATAGCCTGCGCGATCC
>CAZPXE010000241.1:0-5513 GCA_964590545.1 uncultured Rhodobacterales bacterium
TTCAATGTACTTATGAACGCTTCATCGCCATTTAACCCAGACAGCTCATAGCGTTCGCCACCTTGCGAACCAGTCGATACCCTCGTCTTTTTCACGGTCCCTGAACCAGATGTCCCGCCAGTGAACTCGGGGTTTAATTTTCGCGAGTCAGCGATTCTGCTGGCAAAAAACGGACCTTTTGTCAGGCTTTCCATCGTCATCCTAGTTTCGACCCTAGGCGAGGCGTTTCGACAATCGACAACCGTCTTCTTTGCGCGCGGCGATGGGCTATACCGGATGCGCCACCGTCGATGAGATGCGGCACAACTGCAATTTCGTGAAGATCACCGGGGCGGGGCTGAAGGAAAGCCATGTGCATGACGTGCAGATCACCCGCGAAAGCCCGAATTACCGGATCATGTAGACCAAAGGCGGCGCGCCCATGAGACCAGAGGCGCGCATTGCCGCCGCGATTGAGGTGCTGGACACGGTGCTGGACGGGGCCGCGACGGAAGCGGCGCTGACCCGCTGGGCGCGGGCGAGCCGGTTTGCTGGATCCAAAGACCGCGCGGCGGTGCGGGATCATGTGTTCGACGCGGTTCGCAATTTGCGCAGTTACGCGTGGCTGGGCGGGCAGCAATGGCCGGGCACGAGCGGGCGCGCGGTTATGCTGGGCGCGCTGCGTGCGGGAAGGGGCGATCCGGCCGAGATGTTCACAGGCCAAGGCCACGCCCCCGCTGCGTTGACGCCAGATGAGGGTGCGCCGCGCGGTGAGATGCCGGAGCAGGAGCGGTGGAACTTGCCGGATTGGCTTGTCCCGGTCTTTGAAAACAGCCTTGCAGAAGACGCGCGCAGCTGCGCCGCGCTATTGAGCCAGCGTGCCCCGGTGACGATCCGGGTGAACCGGGCCAAGACAGATGTGGCGGCTTTGATCCGCGCGCTTTTGACCGACGAGGTCACCGCGGTCCCCAATCCGATCAGCGACAACGCTTTGACTGTAACAGCAGGTGCGCGCAAACTGACGCGCCTTGCCGCGTTCGACGACGGGCTGTTCGAGATGCAGGATGCCAGCAGTCAGGCCGTGATCGGCAGTCTTGAGTTGCGGGCCGGATCGCGGGTGCTGGATTTTTGCGCAGGCGGAGGCGGCAAATCCCTGGCTATTGCGGCGCATACGGGCACGCAGGTTTGGGCGCATGATGTCGATGCAGCCCGCATGTCGGATATCCCTGAACGTGCGCGCCGGGCCGGGGCGGATATTCGCTGCGTGCGCACCAGCCAGCTACAAGGGCAGCAGTTTGACTGCGTTCTTGTGGATGCGCCGTGCTCTGGCAGCGGCTCGTGGCGGCGCGCGCCCGATGCCAAATGGCGCTTTACGCCCAAGCGCTTAGCGGAATTGGTGCAGCTACAGTCGGAGATTTTGCAACAGGCCGCCGCCTATGTCGCGCCGGGCGGAACGCTGGCCTATGCAACCTGTTCGGTTCTAGAGGACGAGAACGGCGCGCAAGTGGGCCGTTTCATCGGAGCGCATCCGCAATGGTCTGTCGCCGCGCAAACAAGCTGGCCGATTTCGGAACAAGGGGATGGGTTCTTCCTTTCGCAACTTAAGCGAGAATAGTTGCTTCTGAAACATAACCAGCCATGCTAGTGTCTCCTAAGTGGCGCTGGGGCAGACATATATCTTGTTAAACGGGAAAAGGTTAACGACGGTTAATGGTGCTTTAACCAATCTGGGACCGTAATGGGATAACGATTCGAAGTACGAGGGTACAGATGGACGCATCTCTTAGTTCAGGGACGGGCTTGGTGCGCGTGGCAACGCGGGCGAAAGGTAAGGGCCGATCCTTGTTGGTTGCGGCGATACTGTTTTCCATCCTGTCATTCGTAGCGCCTCAGGGCGTACCGCAGATCGCATTCTTGTCCGCCACAGCCGCGATTTTCGGCCTTTTGGTGGTGTTTTCTGTGGTGTGGTGGCGCAGTTCTGCGCGCGCTGAGTTGGAAGAGAAAAGCCTGTCTGACTTTATCGCGGAAGACATTATTGCCAGCTTTGTCACGGACGACGATGGCGCACTTCTATATGCGAACCGGGTTGCGCGGCAACGCTGCGATGGTTGGGTCACGGATACGCTGGCGGGCTCTTTGAAGCCGATTTTTGCCAATCCCGCCCCCATTCTGCACCGGTTGAAAGTCGCGGCCACGCAAAACAAGGCCGCACGCGAAGACGTCGTGACGCGCAAGGGACATGTCCGTGTGTCCGTCCATCAAATGGGCGATGCGCGCCTGATCTGGCGGCTTGAAGATGTCATCGACAATCACACAACGCTGCGCTCGACGGGTCCTCAGTTGCCGCTTGTGATGCTTGGCCGGGGCGATGCGATTTTGTCGATGAATGATGCGGCCCGCAAACTGGTCGGGCGGCGGATAAAATCGCTGGACCGATTGTTTGCGAAACTGCCGTTTATATCGGGCGAGCGAACGAAAATCTCGACCGAGACGGGATCTGTGCATGTGATCCCCTGCGATGTGGATGCCGGGGCTAGCCGACGCGCCCTGTATCTTTTGCCCGCGCCGGACCAACCGCCAGGTGAAGGTTGGCAGGCGATCGAGGAGTTGCCGGTGCCGTTGGTGCGTGTTTCGCCCGAAGGCGACGTGCTGGCATTCAACAGCTCGGCCTTGATGTTGGTTGGCGATGAGCTGCGCGAAGGCGTCCTGTTGTCAGAAATGATGGAAGGGCTGGGCCGTTCCATTCGCGACTGGTTGCATGACACAATACACGGGCGCGCTGGTCAAAATTCGGAATTTCTTCGTTTGACGCGCGATGACAAGGAAGTCTTCGTGCAGGTCACCATGAACCGCGTGCAAGGCGCAGATGGCCCTGCGCTTATCGCGGTTTTAAGCGATGCGACGGAGCTGAAAACACTGGAAGCGCAATTTGTGCAGAGCCAGAAAATGCAGGCGATTGGACAGCTTGCGGGTGGTGTTGCGCATGACTTCAACAACTTGCTGACGGCGATTTCGGGGCATTGCGATCTTTTGTTGCTGCGTCATGATCAGGGCGATCCTGACTATGCCGACCTTGTTCAGATAAACCAGAACGCCAACCGCGCGGCCGCGCTGGTCAGCCAACTTCTGGCGTTTTCGCGCAAACAAACGCTGCGCCCGAAAACGTTGGATATGCGCGACACGCTGGCGGACCTTACGCATCTGCTCAACCGGTTGGTGGGTGAGCGGGTTACTCTGAAAACCAGTTTTGATCCGGTATTGCCGCCGATCCGCGCGGATAAGCGTCAGCTGGAACAGGTTTTGATGAACCTTGTCGTGAATGCCCGCGACGCGATGCAGGAAGGCGGCGAGATCCGCCTGATCTGTGAATTTTCGGAGCTGACACAGCCGTTGATCCGCGACAATGCCACCGTCGCGCAGGGCTCGTATGTGTGCGTTACAGTTGCGGATGACGGGGTGGGTATACCGCCGGACAAGCTGCAAAAGGTGTTTGAGCCGTTCTACACCACAAAGCGCACGGATGAGGGGACAGGGCTTGGCCTGTCAACGGCTTACGGCATCGTCAAGCAAACCGGCGGGTTCATTTTTGTGGATTCCGTGGTCGGAACCGGCACAACCTTTACCTTGTATCTTCCCGCGCAAGAACGTGATGACGACGCGCAGGAGAATGAGGAGCAGCACGCCGAGCCCAGTAGCACCAAGCAAGTTCCGGTGCATGGCGAGGGCGTCATCCTTTTGGTTGAAGACGAAGCTCCGGTGCGTGCCTTTGCCAGCCGCGCATTGCGAATGCGGGGCTATACCGTTCTGGAAGCGGAAAGCGCCGAGGTGGCGCTTGAGACGCTCAGCGATGAAACTTTGAACGTCGATGTGTTCGTCACGGATGTTGTGATGCCCGGGCTTGATGGGCCATCTTGGGTCAAGAAGGCCCTTGTGGATCGGCCCAATACACGTGTGGTGTTCGTGTCGGGCTATGCCGAGGACAGTTTTGACGAGACGCAGGCGCGCATCCCCAATTCGGTGTTCTTGCCCAAGCCATTTTCGCTGACGGATCTGGCCGAGACCGTCCATAAGCAACTGCATTAACTAACCTGCTTGGGGTCCTGAGCCTAGGAAATGCTGTGGTACAGGTCGAATTCTTCGGCGCATTTGCGGCGCAGCTTAGCCTCGGTTTTCGATGAGAGGCTAAGCTCCATTGCGGGCGAGACGTTTTCGCGCGCGGTTTCGATTTTTACGCCAAGGCGCTCTTCGAGGAAGGCATCCAGCCTCTCACGCGCTTCATAGCGGAACAGGTGGGAGACCCCGCAGCCATTCTCTCGCGTTTCGAGGAACTTGGCCTGACTGCCCACATTGGCGAACCCGGGGCGCTTGCCCTTGCAATAGGCCTCGACAAAATCGTCGAAACTGATGTCGTGTGTCGCATTGGGTTTGCCCTTCATGAACGGGCGGCGGCGATAGCGATACCAACTGCCCAGCCACGAGATCGGCTCACGCATAACCGCGATCAGTTCGGGGTCACGCTCGCAGACCTGCACAAACATCGGGCGCATAAAGCGGTTATAGCGATAGACAGGCGCGTGTTTCAAAAGGGGCGGGTCCGAGATGACCATATCCGCGCGATCCTTGAGCGCGGTTTCATAGGCGGTGGTTCCGGTCTTCGGTACGGAGAGAAAAACCAGGTTTTCCTGATAAAATACAAGCATCTGCGGTGCGGTCTTTGTGTCCCTGCTACGTCTCAACACTTCTTTAACACAGCCTGCACTACGCTGGGCAGGTAAAATTTGTATTGAAATGTTCTCTTTTTGATCTCATACAGAACAAGAGCAGAACATCAGCATCAGATTGCCGCTTCGGGCGGGGTGTGACAAGAAGGGATAACAACAATGGCAACGGCAGACCTTTTGACAATGAGCAACAAAAAAGACGCAGACAAGCAGAAGGCGCTGGACAGCGCGCTGGCACAGATTGAGCGGCAATTCGGCAAAGGCTCGATCATGAAGCTGGGCGACGAAAACGCCATTCAGGATATCACAGCCAGTTCGACCGGATCGCTTGGTCTGGACATCGCGCTTGGCATTGGCGGGCTGCCCATGGGGCGGATTGTTGAGATCTATGGTCCTGAATCTTCGGGCAAAACGACGCTAACGCTGCATTGCGCCGCTGAGCAGCAGAAGAAGGGCGGCGTGTGTGCCTTTGTGGATGCAGAGCACGCGCTTGACCCGCAATATGCGCGCAAGCTGGGCGTTGATCTGGACGAATTGCTGATTTCGCAACCCGATACGGGCGAGCAAGCGCTGGAGATTACGGACACGCTGGTGCGGTCCGGCGCGGTGAATATGGTGATCGTCGATTCGGTTGCGGCGCTGACGCCAAAATCCGAACTTGAAGGCGATATGGGCGATAGCAGCGTTGGTGTGCAGGCGCGTCTGATGTCTCAGGCGATGCGGAAACTGACCGGGTCAATCTCGCGCTCGAACTGCATGGTGATCTTCATCAACCAAATCCGTATGAAAATCGGCGTGATGTTTGGTTCGCCT
>CAZPXE010000242.1:0-5507 GCA_964590545.1 uncultured Rhodobacterales bacterium
TCGACCTACTCCGCCCGCTTCTATGAAGGCCGCGCAGTACAAGGCCACATCGCGGGCAAGATGACCGAGAGCAACATCATCGGCTACATCGCCTCCTTCCCGATCCCCGAAGTGATCCGGGGCATCAATGCAGCCTACTTGCACGCGGCCAAAGTGAACCCGGATGTCGAATTCAAGATCATCTGGGTCTACACATGGTTCGACCCGTCCAAAGAAGCGGACGCGGCCAAGGCGCTGATCGATCAAGGCGCGGACGTGGTCCTGCAACACACCGACTCCACCGCGCCCCAAGCGGCGGCTCAGGAAGCGGGCGGCGTGATCACCTTCGGCCAAGCCTCCGATATGTATAGCTACGCCCCCTTCCCACGCGTGACCTCCATCATCGACAACTGGGCGCCCTACTACATCGCCCGCACCCAAGCCGTAATGGATGGCACATGGGAGAGCGTTGATACATGGGACGGCATGGACACTGGCATGGTGAAAATGGGTGAGATTACCGACGCGGTCCCCGCTGACGTGAAAGCCGAAGCCGAAGCCATGATCGCCGCAATCACATCGGGCGAATACCACCCCTTCACCGGCCCCATCAACAAGCAGGACGGCTCCGTCTGGCTTGCGGAAGGTGAAACGGCCGATGACGGCGCGCTGGCTGGCCTGAACTTCTATATCGAAGGCGTAACCGGCGAGATCCCGCAGTAAGCCTGCAGCCACGGTTCAAGAGATGCGAAAGCCCCGCTGATTGGCGGGGCTTTTTTGTTTCAGCCGGTTTTTTGGGTGCACCGCGCCAAACTGGGATCGTCCGCGCAGAAGGTCAAAACAGCCCTTCGGGTTCGACGACCCAAGGACGGCTTTGGCCGCCTTTCAACAGCATCAAGAAACTCCAGCGGGGCAACCGAGCAAAGCTGCGCTCGCAGCATTGTCGCCCCATAGATAACACGTAGCAAGCAAGGACGACCCGAAGGGCTTGCGGAGGGAACCCATCTGTTGTCTTTGATTTAGGGCTTTTGGCGAAAACTATTCCAGCTAATTTGGGTCGGGACTTTCGGGCGATCTTTTGCATCATTTGACGCTTGGCCTTGCAAGTAAGCCGGTTCAGCGAGACGCGTTTGGGGATCAAATGTATCGCCCGGATCGGTTCCATCAAGCCAGAGCCATTCTGCCATTCCGCCAAGCAGGCACACCGCTCCTTCAAGCTCAACACAAAGTTCCATGCGCTGGATGATACCCACCCGCCCGGATGAGAGCCTGAGGGGCACGGGCGCATGCACAGCCAAACCCGGTATATCCATAATGGGCACCTGCGTCAGAGTGAGTTGTGCACGCGCGATTCCTCTTCTGCGCATAAGATCGGCGATCGAGACTTCTAGCGGAAAATAGCCGTCGATAATGTCGTCGAATTCGGAACCGCTGCACGTTCCCATTTTCAGAAAAGCCCGAAATACTCTTGCTGTTCCCATTCCGATACGTACGCCAGGTATCGGTCCCACTCCGCTCGCTTAAGGGTCGCAATGTAGGTTCTAAATTCAGCGCCAAAGCAGTCTTTGATATGCGGCGATGCCTCAAAAGCGGTAATCGCGGCGAGCAGGCTTTGCGGAAGTTCGTCGGCCCCTTGATCGTAGGGTGTTTCAGTCGCGGGAGGCGCTATACTTTGCGCTTTTAATCCCGCAAGACCGGCAAAGATCTGAGCTGCAAAAGCGTAATGCGGATTGGCTGTGGTATCCGCCACTCTATTTTCTATGCGCGAAGCAGGATCGCCGGGTGTCAGCAATTCCCGCACCATTGCGCCGCGATTATCCCGGCCCCATTGAATGCGGTTCGGAGCCAATTGGAACGGGGTGAAGCGTTTGTAGCTATTGACCGTCGGATTGGTCAGCAAGCAAGACGCGAAGGCGTGATCTAGCAATCCTGCAATCCATGCGCTGGCCTCTTTGGTAATCTCGCCATCTTGGGGCATGAAAGCGTTTTGCCCTGTCGCTTTGTCGATCAATGATTGATGGATATGCCAGCCATTCGCCGCCGCGTTGGGGAGCTTTGGTTTGGCCATGAAACTCGCATGTAGCCCCCGCATACGGCAGACTTCTTTGACCATTGTTCGGAACATCACAAAGCGGTCCGCAATTGTCGCCGGATCCGACGGTGCGAAAGTGAATTCGAATTGGCTTGGCCCCATCTCGATTTCCATCGTGCGCGGTTTCAGGCCAAGCGCTTGAGCGTTGCGACGCAGCGCATCCAAAGTGTCTTCGGCCTGTGCGTATTGGGTCTCTGTCAGATATTGATAGCCTTGGGTTAGGTTTTCAGTCTTTACCGGGGCCGGGGGCATGGTCGCTAGGTCATGCGCCAAAGCTCCGTCAAGCAGGCTGTAAACTTGGAACTCTACCTCTAGACCAAAGATGGCGTTGTAACCTTCGGCGTCCAGCTCATTGATCGCTTTGTTCAGAACCGTATTTGGTGCGAAAGGCACAGGATCGCCATTGCGGAAAAAAACGTCGCAAAGAATGATGGCTGAATGTGGTGACCACGAAAGCGGGAAAAAGCGAGCTGGATCAGGCCGGATAATAACATCGCCCGCGCCCGCAAGAGGCGGGCTAGCGACGTCTTCTGTGGTGTTCCAAACGTCAAAGACTGTCCGATGCGAGGTATCTTTAAGCAGCAGGGTCGAAGGAATACCAATTCCCGCCTCAAAGGCAGAGGGCAGTGCATCTGCCACAATCGTTTTGCCGCGCAGAATGCCATGTTGATCGACAAAGCAGATCCGCAAAGTTTCGATACCCGTTTCCTTGACACAGGACAGGACGGCGGCGATTTGGTCTTCTTGCTTTCCCATTGCCACTAAACCGATGCATCCCAAGGGCATTCCGCCCTTCTGGCAAGATCGGCGGCATGGCTGGCCGACTTCCAATCTGGTGTCGGCGCTATGGCGTCATTGGACAACGGACCAACGATTTTTGCGACCTCGGCCCCACTTTGCATAGGCAAGGCTTGGGGCTTTTTGTCAGCCAAGTCGGCTATCGCTTGGCGCAACATACGCCGGTACCGAATGATCGCGGCGTCACTGCGGCCCAAGTGCTCTTGCGTTCGATCTTGGATGGCGCCCATCCCCTCGACAGCCCATTGGTCATGGACGTTAATGTCGAGCCCCATGCCTGTATACGTCAGCGTCTCCTGTTCGGCAGGATCATAGTGATAGTCGTTGTCGCGGTTCTTCAGCGGTGCGTAGTCTGGCAAGCGATGCTCTTTCAGGCGTTGTTCGCGCATCAGCGTCTTGTCGACGGGTTTTTGGAAACTCGTGAAGACAGAGAACCAATAGCAAGTCTCATCATCCACAGGCACATGCCACTGCGTGATCGTCATTTCCCGCGACATTGGGATGCAGATAGCCTGCGGAAAGATCTGGTTAGTCACACGCACATGAGTGAGATCGCTTTCCATATGACGCAGGGCCGTGATCTTTAGACCATAATCGGTTTCTTCAACGTCAATCTCTGGTCGTGGATATTCCCGTAGCACTTGCGTCATCGGCATATCGGTATGGGCGGCCTTGTCGCGGAACTGTTTGCCATAGCCATCGCTGGGGTCATCGTCTTCTAAGAAGCGATGCAGGAACGAGGCATGTGCCGGATCTATCCCGATCTCAAGCGCCTGTAGCCAATTGCAGCGCCACAACCCTTTGAAAGCGAACACATGCGTGTCAGGTGCGCGAAAACAGTCAAGGTTGGGAAAGTCCGGCGCAGCGCCTGGGCCCATATACGCGAAGACGACCCCTTTCTTCTCAACCGCGCAATAAGTCGGTCCGGCCGCATCAATCGTGATCTCGTTGCTTGGCGGGCAATGTGCTGAAGGCTCATCAGGTGGAGCGTTTCGTGTCACGAGCCTTAGGCCACCTTCCTGTTGAACCAATGCAAGACGCTCCCCCATGAGATTGATCGCCACTGGAAAGCCGTCGTTCAGTTCATCGCTCAGCGCTGCGGGCTGCCAATAGTGACGTAAGACGCCGCCTGCTTCGGTGCCGGGCCCGACCCGCGTAATCTGGTCATTCAGCGATTGACTAATCATGTCTTAGACCCTTCCGTTGCTGACCAAGCTAAGATGACCCCATCTTCTTCCTTTACAGGTATCATCGGCACTTTGATCTGTGTGTACATCTGGGATCCTTCGGGCTCTGCCGGTTGTTCAACGCATTGTCCGGTCCGATCAAAATGCCAGCCATGGAATGGACAGCGCAAACCGTTGTCTTCCAGACGACCAAAGCACAGATCGGCACCGCGATGCGGACAATTTCTGCCGATTAGGCCCAACTCACCCTCTTCATCGCGAAAAAGCACATAGTTTTTGTTGTCATACGAGATCGGAAGCACAGGCCGGGCGATGTCAAGCTGCGCAGTTTCAGCGATAGCAATCCAATGCCCGGTTATCGTCTCGACCTCTGCTTTGGATGTCATATCAGATTGAATCCCATCAATTTGTGCGTTATATGCACAAAAGTACGTTAATTGATCGTATCCATCAGGAAAGTCTGCGTCAACGTGGGTGATACAGCATCAACATTCTCCAAAGGTCTCGCTGTTCTGGATTGTTTTGCCTCTGGTCAGAATGATCTAACAATGGCTGACGTTGCTCGCCTCACTGGCTTTGATCGCGCGACAGCGCGAAGACTATGTCTAACGCTCGAAGACAGTGGATACCTTTTCAGACATGGTAAGTTCCTGCGACTGACACCAAAGAACCTTGTCGTTGCAGGTGGGTATTTGAAGTCCGAAAACATCGGGAAGTCAGTTCAACCCACGCTTGATCACTATGCCGAGGAATTGGAAGGCGAGATCGCTCTTGCTGTCAGAGACGGCTCCCGCGCCATTTATGTTGCTCGCTCGGCCGTCGCATCCGCGCGACTGTCGTTCGGGTTTTCGATAGGAAGCAGCCTGCCGCTCTTGCCTACGGCCGTTGGACGCATGCTATTGGCCAACTGTGTTGATACCGAACGTGAGGCCGCAATCGACGCTTGCGACCTTGTTCGCTACACGGACAAGACAATTTTTGACCTCTCGCTTATTCGCAAAAGCATCGCAGATGCTAGGTTGCAGGGGTTTGCTTTTGCCGCCGACGAATTCGAAATGGGTGCAGCAGGCGTCGCCGTGCCGTTCCCAATGATATCGAACACACAAGCGGTATTGGCGACAACAACTTCGAGCGAATACTTTTCGGCGCAGGGCCGCCGCGATCACGTCGTAGACATTCTACGACAAGCCGCTGGCAGCTTTCGTGCCTAAGCCGCGAAAATCACTAATGCTAGAAGCGCAACTGAATGCCAGTATTGCCCTTCGGTAAACTAAGACGTGAGTGATATCGGTGAATTTGAAAGGTTCTTAGACCCAAATCACCATTGTCGCGCACTACATTTACATTCCCGTTTAGCGCCGAGGTTACGGTTTTGAACCCTCAGATTGCATGACTGCATTTGTCTCCAGGCTGAACTATTCCGCACCCGCAGTGAAGGTTTGTTTCGAGCC
>CAZPXE010000243.1:0-5507 GCA_964590545.1 uncultured Rhodobacterales bacterium
CCTGACAATTCCAATAGACAGCCTCGCCCTGCGTGGGTAGCACTCGGGGGGGCGGGCAAACATAATACGGCAGGCTAGAGTGGTGATAATAGGTATTGATCTTGGGACGACCAATTCGCTGGTCTCAGTTTTCACGCCGGACGGGGCGCAGTTGATCCCGAATGCGCTGGGCGCGGTGCTGACCCCCTCCGCGGTGCATATCGACGGCAGCGGGCAGGTGATCGTGGGTGCGTCGGCGAAAGAGCATCTGATCAATAACCCCGACCGCAGCGCTGCGCGGTTCAAGCGGTTGATGGGAACGGCAAAGACGGAAAGCCTTGCACGGCAGAGCTTCAGCGCCGAGGACCTTTCCAGCTTTGTATTGCGCGCGTTGAAAGAGGATGCTGAGGCGCATCTGGGCGAAGAGGTGAAAGAGGCTGTCATTTCCGTCCCTGCCTATTTCAACGAAATCCAGCGCAAGGCGACCTTGCATGCGGCTGAGCTTGCCGGGTTGAAGGTGCGGCGGTTGATCAACGAGCCGACCGCAGCGGCGCTGGCCTATGGGCTTCAGGACAAGGAGGCCGAGAACACGTTTCTGATCGTCGATCTGGGCGGCGGGACATTTGATGTGTCGATCCTTGAGATGTTTTCCGGCGTTATGGAGGTCCGCGCCACGGCGGGGGATGCGTTTCTGGGGGGTGAGGATTTCACCGGAAAAATCCTTGACCATTTCTTGAGCCAGCTTGGCTACAAGGCGACGGATCTGGATGCTAATGATCTGTCGCGCCTGCGCGGGCTGGCGGACCGGGCCAAGCATGAGCTGTCCCAGAAAACTGAGGCGGAGGTGAGTTATCGCGACGGCGATGACGCGAAGGTTCTGACCCTGTCACGCGAGGCGTTCACCGAAATGAGCGAAGACCTCGTGACGCGCATGAAAGTCCCGCTGCAACGGGCGATTTCGGATGCGAACCTGAAAGCGTCCGAGATTGACCGCATCGTGCTGGTCGGTGGCGCAACACGGATGCAGCCCGTGCGCGATCTGATCACGCGGCTCTTCAAGCGCTTCCCCGAACACGCGCTGGACCCGGACACGGTCGTCGCGCTGGGCGCGGCGGTTCAGGCGGGGTTGGTGGCGCGGGATGAAGCGCTCGAAGATGTGGTGATGACGGATGTGTGCCCCTTCACGCTGGGGTTCGAGACGTCGATGCGGTCGGGCCCGGACGATCAATATGAGTACGGCATCTTCCTGCCGCTGATTGAGCGCAACACCACGATTCCGGCCAGCCGCGCCCATGTCGTTGAGACCACCGAAAAGCGCCAGCGGCAGATCGAGTTGCGCATCTTTCAGGGTGAGGCGCATTACGTGCGCGACAATATCTGCATCGGTTCCTACATGGTGCCGGTCCCCTATAACGCTCAGGACCATGAGCAGGTTGAGGTGCGTTTCACCTATGACAGTTCCGGCGTGTTGGAGGTGATTGCCACCGTCCTTTCCGACAAATCGACCAAAACGCTGATCATCGAAAACAGCCCCGGCGCGATGAGCCAGACCGACATAGCGCGGCGGTTCAAGGAATTGGAGAAGATCAAGATTCACCCCCGCGACCTGGCGGTAAATGAAGCGGTGCTCTCGCAGCTTTCGGCGGCTTACGAAAACGCGCTTGGTCCCGTGCGCGCCCAGATCGGGCAGATGATCAGCCAGTTCGAAACCGTGCTGCGTAGCTATGACCAGCGCGCCATCACCGCCGCGCGCCAGCAAGCAGAAGAGTTCCTGAAACAGCATAACGGCGCCGACATCTTTGACTGACCCGTTCAAAATTCTGGGCCTGAAACGTGGCACCGCAACGCAAGCGGATGTCAAACGGGCCTATGCCAAGAAGCTCAAGGAAACCCGCCCCGAAGACGACCGCGCCGGGTTTATGGAGTTGCGTCAAGCCTTCACCACCGCGCGCAGCATTGCCAAAGGAAACGACGCGCAGCGGGCGGAGGAGGCAGACCCCGACGACCAGCCCCTCAAGGACACTGCTTCAGAAGATGCCTCGGCTGAGGCGAAAGAGGCCCCAGCGCCGCCGCCGAAACCTGCCAAGGACGTCACGTGGAAATTCCACAAAGATATCAACTGGAACGTCTGTTCCAACGCGCAGGGCCAATTGATCCTGAAGACCTTACGCTGGATGAAGGCGGGCGGGCCGAAGGCAGAGGCTTTTGTCGAGGAGTTCAAGACGAGCTTCATCACCAACCCCGAGATTGATCGCGCAGAGGTGGCGGGTGATATGCTGTCTTTTCTGCAAGTGCAGGGCAATAAGGACGACACGGTCTATGATTTGCAGGATTGGGAGGATTTCGAAATCTCCCGCCCCGATTGGCTGAGTGACGATTTGATCGCCCTGCTGCGCGGCCCGCTGGGCCTGTTCGATCACACGCACTCCGAAGCATGGCGCGCGCGCACGCATAATGTCGTGCTCGCGCTGTTCCAGTCGCTGGACCCAGAACGGATCGAGCGCGCGGACGCGCCGCAACGCCAAGACGCCAAGGCCCTGTTCGAACAGCAGCAGACCGAGCAGCGCGGCGACGAGCACGGCTCTTTCTTTGACCGTGAGAAGATGGAATGGGTCGATATGTCCCCCGTCTCTGTCGCGATACGGGACATTCAGGCCGAGATTGACCGGGGGCTGTGGGATGTGGCGCAAAAGGTCAAACCTATCCTCGCGCGCGAAGCTTTGCAGCCGCTGGACGAGTTTCAGGACCTCGATGCGCGGATGCGCGGCTTGATTTGCGATGTGACCGGGCAGTATCAGCAAAAGAAGGCGCCAAACTACCCGGCTTGGTTGACCAAGGACATGGTTTCGTTGCTGGAAGAGACGTTCGGCTGGTCGCACCAATATGGCCGTCACGAATGGGAAAGGCGGCAATTCGACTGGCTGCACCGGGTTCTGTCACGGGATGTCGAGATTGAACGCCCCGCAGCGCAATTCAAAGCGCAGCATATCGCGGGCCGCCCGCGCCCGACGAAACCCAACCCGATTGCAGTGGCGTTAGCTGGGCTATACGCCAAGCCGTACCGGCTGTTGCTTGGGTATCTGGGCTTCCGGGTGCTGCAATTTCTGGCGCGGTTGGTGGTCTGAACGATGCAGTATCTGATCCTTCTGGTCATTTTCTATTTCCTGATGCGCAAGCTGTTTCAAGTGATCGGTGATGTGAACTGGTCGCTGCGCACCTACCGCCCGGCCCAGCTGACATGGAAGCAGTCCGGCCTGTTCGCGGGCGCGATTGGGGTGATTGTGGTGGTGGAAATGGTCTCCCCGTCGCTGCGGATGACCGGGCTGGTGCGCACCACCGATGTGCCGTTGCCGGACCCTTTGTCACAGATGCCCTTTGCCGATGCGCCGATCACTTATGGTGAGATGGCCAGCGCCGCACCGTTCCTGTGGCGGATGGGGACGATCACGCGGGACGAGATGCACGCACGGCTGGGCGAGGATATCGTGCTGGCGCAGGCGCGATATGAGAAACTGGCCAAGGAGAGTGGGTTTCCCCATTCTGCCCGCGTTGGTCAATTATCGAGCTATCTGTCCCGCCAATCGCGCCAGCAACTTATCCGTTGGGATGCAATGGTGAAGGGCCTCGCCGCCGCGCAGGCAAATCTGGAAGCGCGGTTTAAGGACGAGCCGATCCCAAGCTGGGAAGCAGATCGTTATGTGATCGGGCATGTTGAGGCGATGCTGGACGCGCGAAAGGTTGGCATTGAGGAGGAGGATCGGCAGATCCAAATCGAAATAAACCAGCGGGAGATCGGGTTGAGCGATGCGGAAAAGCGCCTTGATCCGGAGTTAAAGAAGTTGCGGCGGGAACGGTCCTCTACGACTGATGATCTGCTCGCTTTACACTTTGCCAGAGATCCGCTGCGCTCGATCCGCAGCGCGCTGCCGAAGGACCTTGGAACGCCGCGTACCAATCGATCCTTCCCGGCCTACCCGCACCCGATGGTAATCACTTCGGAAACCGTGTCCATGACGCTGCGCGATGAGCGGTCGGTGACGGCTCCGCGCCCCGCCAATGGGCCGCGCATTTATGCGCAGATGTCGGACGCGGTGACCGGGCGCTTGCGGCATTCGGGACGGGGCAAAATCCAGAAAGATTGCGCGCTCGCGGTGCGGGAGAAGGTCCTTGAGCCATTTTGTGTGGTGAGCAAGCCACTTGAGATCAATTACGACGTGACCGGGACGGATTGCGCCGCGCCGGATGCCGACGGGCTATGTGTGGAACGCTGGGTCTATCCGCATCTAAGCGTGCGTTTTGCACAAGGTGAAATCACGCTCTACCCGCCGCGGCCCAAGGGCGGTGCGGGGCCAAGCACGCTCAGCCAGTGGTCGGTGACGTGGCAGGGACAGACCCGCCCGCTTGATGTGCCGGTGACGCTGCTGTGGTCGGGGGAAGCCAATGATCTGAAAGACTTGCGCCTTACTCACACCCCACGCCCTGACCTGCAAACCCCCGGCATCTGGCAAGAGTTCCGCCCGCATTATCCCGGCGATGATCTGGCCGCGCGGGCCGCTGCGCCGCCGCATCCGTTTTCCGAGCAGCAGGTGACCGGGTTTGTTCACCCGTTCGGGGATTTTCGCGGGTTTTTGGGATTGGGCGCAGCGCAGGCGGAGGCGCTTTATGTGCCGTCGTCCAACTTGAAAACAAGAAAAGAACGATTGGTGCGATTTAGCCGCGACCTAAGACGCGAAAATGATCCAGTCTCGTCAGCACGGGCATTTTGCCAATCGGGATTTGACCGAGATACGTTCAGTCCGAGCCTTCAACTTGATGCGATGTTAAAGGAGTATATTGCAGCGACACCAGCCGATACATGCATCGCCTATCATGGCTATATCGCTGTGCTGCGCGCGTTGCTGGTCCAGCAAGAAGAAGGCCGTTGGCTCTGGCTCGCGTCCGACAACTACCGGAGTTTTTGAGCCGTCGCTAGGTTCGCCCCGCAAGCTCCGGATGCGCATAGGCCTCTGGGTAGGGCATGGGCAAGAGTGGCCCAAGGGGGATGGTGCCATTCCATGAGCGGCCGAAATAGCCTTGGCGGCAATGCGTGAGTGAGCCAGCCTCGGCGACGCCGGGCAGGGCGTAGACGCGGCAGAGCCAGCGCCAAAGGTGCGGGTGGTCGAGGATGCCCGCGCCGTTCAGTTTCATGCGCACGTAATAGACCGGATCGTGACGATAAAGGGTTGGAAAGAGGCGCAGGTCGGCTTCGGTGAACCCGCCGCCCGTCAGAAAAGGTCGGCCATCGGAGAGGAGGTCTTCGAGGTATCCGAGCGTGTCGAAATAGGCGGCAAAGGCTTGGGCGTAGACCGCTTGGTCAGATGAGAATCCGGCCTTGTACGCACCATTATTGATCGTCGTATAGATGCGCTCGTTAAGCGCGGTGATCTGCGATTGTATTTCGGGGTCTTCGGGAACCAAGCGCGGACGTTCAGGCGCGGCGCTGCCAAGGGCGGCGGTATTGGTGTCGAGCATCCGAATAATCTCGGCAC
>CAZPXE010000244.1:0-5499 GCA_964590545.1 uncultured Rhodobacterales bacterium
GCTGCGCCAACCACGCCATCGGATCACTTTGCGCGCCGCGCGCCGCGCGCATCAATGTATCCCAAACGGGGTCATTCGCGGCGATCTCACTTCCATCCTCGCGCAAACCAACACACATGCGCGCCCAAAGCGCTTGGCTCAGCGCAAGGCCGGTCACACCCGTCCCGTTTGCAATTGCGTCACGGATCACGGGCAGCACAGCGCCGGTATGCCGGGATGAGCCGTCGAACGCGACCCGCCGCACAGTGTCAAGGATCGCGGGGTTGGCAAACCGCCCTTCGATCAGGTCGACATATTGCTGCGGCGTCATGCCGGGCACGGGGGCGATATGCGGGGCAACCTCGTCCAAGGCCACTTTGCGGAAAAACCCGCTGATCAGTGGATGCGCCATCGCGTCGGCGATACTGTGCAGGCCCAGACTCTCGGCCGCATTGGCGACCATCTGATGCCCGCCATTGAGTATCCGCAGCTTCATCGCCTCGTAATCATGCACCCGGTCCGATAGGGTCGCGCCCACATCTTCCCAAGGCGGGCGCCCGGCGCAGAAATCATCCTCCAGCACCCATTGGCGGAAATTCTCATGGGTCACGGGGGCCGCGTCATCAATGCCAAGCTCGCGCGCCAGTGCCAGTTCGGCAGGTCCCGTGGCAGGCACGATGCAATCAACCATCGAGTTGGGGAAGCTCACATGCGCCTCAACCCACTGTGCCAGTGCCGGATCAGCCAGACGCGCCAGCCCTGTCACCACATCGCGCAGGATCGCGCCATTGCCCGGAAGGTTGTCACAGCTTTGACAGGTAAACGCCCCCTGCCCCGCCGCCCGCCGCGCCACCAGCGCCGCAAGCATCGCGCCAAAGGCGGTGCGCGGCGCGCTCAGGTTGGCGCCGTCGTGGACGATATCGGGATGGGCCGCATCCAGCCGCTTGGTCACCGGATCAAGGTAGTACCCCCCCTCGGTCACCGTCAGCGAGACAATGCGGATCGCCGGATCGCTCATCTGCCGGATCAGCGCGGCGTGGCCCTCTTCGATGGGGACATAGCCAATCATCGAGCCGACAATCTCGGCCTTGCTGCCAGCCGGGTCCAACTCGATCAGCGTTGTCAGGTAATCCTGCTCGGCCAGCTTGGCGCGCTGCGCGGCATCATAGGGGCGCACCCCCGCGCCAAGGATACCCCAATCCAGCGCTTTGCCCTGCTGCATCAGCCGGTGCAGATACCACGCCTGATGCGCGCGGTGGAAATTGCCCAGACCGATATGCACAATCCCCGGCGTTATCGCGCTGCGATCATAGTGCGGGCGGGCGATTTGCGCGGGCATATTTGCAAGCGCCGCATCACAAAGCCCAAGCAGCGGTGTCAGAGATTTCGTCTTGTCATCTTTCATCCCCTGCCCTCGCCTCTGTCCCCCGTGGATATGCACGCCGCCTGCATCATCCAATCCGCAGCCCGGCGTCATCAAAGCGGTGCATGTCATCCTCGCGCGGTGTCAGATGGATCGTATCGCCGTGGCGCAGCGCGACATCTCCCAAGGCGCGCACTGTCAGCGTTTCGGCCAGCCCGGTGCCGTGGACATGAAAGAAGGTGTCAGAGCCCAGATGCTCGGCCACCCCAACCGTTCCGCTCCATGCGCCGCCACTGTCGACCACATCAATATGCTCAGGCCGGATACCGATGGTCTTGGCGCCCCGTTGCTCCGCCTCCGGCCCTCCAAACAGGTTCATCTTGGGTGAGCCGATGAACCCGGCTACGAACAGGTTGCGGGGCGCGCGGTACAGGTCCAGCGGGCTGCCAACCTGTTCGATCACGCCGCCCTGAAGCACCACGATCTTATCGGCCATTGTCATCGCTTCGACCTGATCATGGGTCACATAGATCATCGTCGTGCCCATGCGGGAATGCATCTCGGTGATCTCGATCCGCATCCCCACGCGCAGCGCGGCATCAAGGTTCGACAACGGCTCATCAAACAGGAACGCCGATGGATCACGCACAATCGCGCGCCCAATGGCCACCCGCTGACGTTGCCCCCCCGACAGTTGCGCAGGCTTGCGCTCAAGGTAATCCACAAGGTTCAGCGACTGCGCCGCCGCCATCACCTTTTGCTTCTGCTCCGCCTCGCTCAGCCCTGCCATGCGCAGCGGGAAGGCGATGTTCTTGCGCACACTCATATGCGGGTAAAGCGCATAGGATTGGAACACCATCGCCAGCCCCCGCTTGGATGGCGGGACTTGGGTGACATCCGCGCCATCGATCAGCACTTGGCCCGATGTCGTCTCTTCCAGCCCGGCAATCAGCCGCAGCAGGGTGGACTTGCCGCAACCCGACGGGCCGACGAACACCGCGAACTCTCCATCCTCGATGGTCAGATCCAAGGGCGGGATCACTTGCGTGTCGCCAAAGCTCTTGGTCACGTTTTGAAGCTGAATACGTCCCATGATTTTCCTTACTTCACAGCCCCAAAGGTCAGGCCCTGCACCAGTTGTTTCTGACAGAACCAGCCGAGCACCACGATCGGGCCAACAGCAGCGGTGGACACGGCAGAGAGACGGCCAAAGAACAGCCCCTCTGGCGCGCGGTTCCCTTCAATCAGCTTGGACAATGTTGCAGCGTCGGTCGTTGTCAGCCGCACGGTCCAATACGCCTCGTTCCAGCAAAAGATGAAGCACAGCAGCGCGGTCGAGGCGATGCCACCCCAAGCCAGCGGGATCAGAATCTCGCGGATCTCGCCCCAGGTGTTCACACCGTCCATCTGGCCCGCTTCAATGATCTCTTTCGGAATTTCCTTGAAATAGGTGAACAGCATCCAGACCACGATGGGCAGATTGATCAGCATAAGAACCACGATGATCAGGAAATGCGTGTCAAACAGGCCAACCGACTTGGTCAGAAACGTCATTGGATACAGCACCGCCGCAGCAGGCAGCATCTTGGTGCTCAGCATCCACATCAGCACGTCCTTCGTGGCGCGCGTCGGGTTGAACGCCATCGCATAGGCGCAGGGGATACCCACCGCCAGCGCAAACAGCGTGGCAAAGACCGCCGTGATGACCGAATTGCGCGCAAAGCGCCAATAGTCGTAATTCTCGGTCATGTTCAGGTAGTTCTCCAGCGTCGGCTGGAAGGTGAACAGAAACTCCGGCTTTACCGCATCCGCATCTGTCTTGAAGCTGGTAAGCACCAGCCAGAAGATCGGGAAGAAGAACAGCAGCGCCACGATCCAAGCGAAGCCCGTCCGGGTGATGCGGCCGCGCCGCGATGTGCTTGCTACAACGCCCATAAGTTACTCCATCAACGTCTTGCCGATCATCCGCAGCAGGAAGATCGCAACGATATTGGCCAGAATGACCGCGAAGATACCGGTGGCCGAAGCCGCCCCGATGTTGTTATTGGCGAACTCCCCGATCAGATAAGGCAGGTTCTTGTTGCCATTGCCGCGGCTGACGATCTCAATCTCGGCATATAGGCTCAGATGGAAGATCGACTGAATCATCACCACAATCGCAATGGGTCGCCCCAGATGCGGCAGGGTCAGGAAGCGGAACTGGCTGAATGGCCCGGCCCCGTCCAAAATCGCCGCCTCCTTCTGCTGCTCATCCTCTGATTGCAGCGAGGTCATGAAGATCAACACCGCAAACGGCGTCCACTGCCACGTCACCATGATGATCACCGCATAGGCACTGGTCTGCGTTGCCCGGAACGAAATCGGCACCAGCTCCGGCCAGAGCGAGAAGAACCCGCCCAGCACAGGCATGGTTTGCAACCCGTCAATCAGGTTGTTGATCCCCGCGATTGCCAAACCCTGCAAACCCAGCACCGGATCAAGGATCATATTGATCCACAGCACCGCATTCACCGCAGGCATCACAAAGAAGGGCGAAATCAGCAGAACCCGAACAATGCCGCGCCCCGGAAAACTCTTGTTGATCAGAACCGCAATCAGAATGCCCAGGATCACCGTCAGAAGGACGATCGAGCAGACAATCAGCAGGCTATTCTGGATCGCCAGCAGGAAATCCTTGTTCTTCAGAACGAACTCGTAATTCCCGAACCCCCGCCAATTGCTGAAGCTCGGCGAGGTCCATTCCGGGCGGCGCAGGCTGTTCAGCACATAGCGAATGAACGAGAAATACAGCGTCATCCCCAGCGGGATCAGCATCCAGATCAGCAGTAAGATTACTGCCGGGGACTGAAGCAATCGCGGTATCCGTCTGTCAGACATGACCTTATCCCTCTAAGCCAACGCGTGCTCGCGTTATGCCCTGCATTGACGCCCAAGAAGATGTTTCGTGAAATCTACCGCCATCCCATCTGGCGGCAAGGTGGACCCGGCCAATTCAAGGCCGGGCCCCTCGGGAGGTGGCCGGATTAGTAGCCGGCCTCTTCCATGATAGCCGCAGCGGCAGCTTGCGACGCCGCCAGCGCCTCATCCACCGATTTGGCACCGGACAAGGCCGCAGCCATTTCTTGGGCAACCGCGCTACCCACTTCGGGGAATTCCGGGATCGCAGCGAACTGAACACCCACATAAGGCTTCAGATCGGTTGCTTCCGGCGCGGCGGAGTTGATGGCCGCCATTTCCGCTTCGGCAAACCCGGCAACAGCTTTGAACTCGTCAAACATGTATGTCGAGGCACGCTGACCAGTCGGGACAGAGCCCCAGCCGAACTCAGGATGGTTCGCAACGGCCTGCACATAGTCTTTGGATGTGGCCCACTCGATGAACGCTTTCGCTTCATCGGTGTTCTCGGTGCCCGCAGGAACCGCCATCGCCCACGCCCAGAGCCAGTTGGCCCCAACCGGGTTGCCCGCGTTCGGGCTTTGCGCATAGGCAACGCCTTCAGGCGTCAGGAAGGATGCCGCAATCGTTGCGTCGATCCACAGGCCACATTTGCCTTCGTTGTAAAGCGCGAGGATTTCGTTGAACGAGTTCCCTTCAGAGCCCGGAGGGCCGTAGTTCCCCAGCAGATCAACATAGAAGTTGATCGCCGCGCGCCACTCGTCGCTGTCGATGGTCGGTTTGAAGTCTGCGTCAAACCATGCGCCGCCAAAGCTGTTCACCACGGTGGTGATAAACGCCATGTTGTCGCCCCAGCCCGGCTTGCCACGCAGGCAGGCACCGTAAACGCCATTGTCCGGGTCATGCACAGCAGCCGCAGCCGCTTTGATGTTGTCCCAGCTGTCATTGTCCATGATCTTTGCGCCTGCGGCGTCCATCAGATCCTTGCGGTACATCACCATCGAGCTTTCGCCATAGAACGGCGCGGCATACATGGTGCCCTCATGGCTCAGACCAGCACGGATCGCGGGCAGGATGTCGTCCATGTCGTACTCGGCGCCGAACTCAAGCGGTTCGATCCAGCCAGCAGCACCCCAGATCGGAGCTTCCTGCATGCCGATATTGATGACGTCGTACTGACCGCCGCCTGTGGCCGTGTCGGATGTGACCTGCTCGCGCAGCACCCCTTCTTCAAGGCTGACCCAGTTCAGCTTGACGCCGGT
>CAZPXE010000245.1:0-5495 GCA_964590545.1 uncultured Rhodobacterales bacterium
AGACCGCCCGCCGCCCATGCAATGACCCCGGTGCCAAGCGCGCCGACAGCTGCGCCTTCGGTCGGGGTGAACCAGCCCAGATAGATACCGCCCACCACAAGGAAGAACACCAGCAGCACTGGCCAGACGTCAAACAGCGTCCGGAACCGCTCCATATACGGCATCCGCTCACGCGTGCCGGCCGAGCCGGGGTTCACGCGGACATAGATCGAAATGGCAACCATATAGCCGATGGCGGCGAGGATGCCGGGGATGAACGCGGCAAGGAACAGTTTTGCGATGTTCTGCTCGGTGATGATCGCGTAAATCACCAGCACCACCGAAGGCGGGATCAGGATTCCGAGCGTGCCACCTGCCGCCAGTGTCGCCGTAGAGAACCCGCCCGAATAGCCGTAGCGCTTCAGTTCAGGCAGTGCCACACGGCTCATCGTCGCCGCTGTTGCCAGCGAGGAGCCACAAATCGCCCCAAAGCCCGCACAGGCCCCGACCGAGGCCATCGCGACGCCGCCCTTGCGGTGCCCCAGCCAGCTTTCGGCCGCCTTGAACAGGGCCTGAGACATGCCGCCAAGCGTCGCGAAGTAGCCCATCAGCAGGAACATCGGCACGATGGACAGCGAATAGCTTGAGAAGGTCGAATAGGTCTCGGAGCGCAAGCGGCCAAAGGCAATCGCGGTGTCGCCCGTCATGATCAGGATACCGCCAAGCCCCGCCAGAAACATCGCCAGCCCAATTGGCACCCGCAGGAAAATCATCGCCAGCAGTGCCGGGAAGGACAGCAGGCCGATCATGATATCGCTCAATGCTCTGCCCCTTCGGATTGGACAAGGCCGGAGCGGCCGGTGGCCAGTTCAACGCCGCGCATCCACGCGACATAGACGCCGACCAGCGCGGCGAACCACATGGCGATGATGCTCGCGGCATAGGACCACCAGGTCGGAAACTGAAGCAGCAGCGTGGTCTGGCCAGAGCGCTGTTTGCTCAGGCCACCCAGCGTCAGGTAATAGGCCAGCAGGATCAGCGCGGCGGCAAATGTCACCTCGATCACCAGCCGCAGCACGCGGTCTGCGCGCGGCGAGAATCGAGAGGTGAATACATCCACCGAGGCATGCGCCCCCTGCAATTGGCAGATGGGAAGAAAGGCGAAAATGGCGAAGGCCATGGCGGCCTCAACGATCTCAAAATCACCATTGATCGGCCCGACACCGGTGCCCAAAGCCCAAGCGGCAAAGCCGGGCAGGACAGACTGCATCATCTCGCCGTGAAGAATTCCGTTAACAGAGCGGCCAAAAACAGACGCGCAGATCAGCAGGATCAGCAAGGTCAGCGTGGCCCCGCCCACCAGCGCGAAAAACCGCGACAGCTGGTTGATAAAAGTATGCATGATTATCTCGGAAAAGCATACGGCGCGCCGAGGTCCGGCGCGCCGTTGCGTGTGGTTTTACATCTTGGCGTCTGCGCCTTTGCACTCACCGCTCATCAGGCCTTGGGCCCGATCGATCAGCGCTTGGCCGTCCAGCCCTTTGCTCTCAAGATCAGCGATCCAGTTGGCATAGATCGGTGCCGTCAGCGCCTGCCATTCGGACGTGTCGGTGACGGTGATGATGTTGTTGCCGTTGTCCACGGCCACTTCGCGCGCCGGACCATCAGCATCCGCTTGCGTGCCGCCCGCGAAGACCGAGAAATCCATGCCGGAATTGGCATCAATCACCGCGCGGTTGGCGTCTGACAGGCCTTCATACTTGGCCTTGTTCATCGCCATCACGAAGGTCAGCGTGTAAAGCGAGTTGCCTTCGAATTCGGTATGGTTTTCAACCAGTTCCGGAACTTTCAGCGCAGGCGTCACTTCCCATGGGATGGTGGTGCCGTCGATCACGCCTTTGGACAGGGCTTCGGCCACAGCCGGAACCGGCATGCCCACAGGCGTTGCGCCCGCAGCTGTCAGCAGGTCATTCACAAGGCGCGAGCCGCCCCGGATTTTCATGCCTTCCAGATCGGCAGGGCTTTCCACCGGATCGGCTGTGTGGAACATGCCCGGCCCGTGAACCCATGTGCCAAGGATGTGGACATCCTTGAACTCGCCATCCTTCATGCCTTCGTCAAACATGGTCCAATAGGCGCAAGAGGCTGCGCGCGCATCTTCGACCATGAAGGGCAGCTCGAACACTTCCGTGGACGGGAAACGACCCGGCGTGTAGCCAACAACGGTCCAGCCGATATCGTCCACACCATCAGTCACCCGGTCCAGCAGCTCTGGTGGCTTGCCACCCAGTTGCATTGTCGGGAAGCGGTCGATTTTGATGCGGCCTTCGCTATCGGCTTCTACCTTGTCGGCCCAAACATCCAGCACCAGCTTCGGCACATTGGCCTGCGCGGGCAGAAAATGGTGTAGCTTCAGAGTGACTTCCTGAGCCAGCACGCCAGTGGCCGCCATTGCGCTGACTGCCGCACCTAGCAGCAGTGATTTCGTAAATTTCATGTTTTCCTCCCTTTACCCGGCCTGTGCAGATAGGGGGACATCGCGGCGCGACTCTCTCTATCCAGCCAGGACGAGTTTCGATACTGTTATCTTAAATAACAATTCCGGCGTGTCACCCACTTTTCTGACAATTGATGGAGTTACACGCTAAGAAGGAATTGCCACACGCTAACCGTGCCGCTGCACCAGCACCGAACCCACCGAATAGCCTGCGCCGAACGAGCAGATCAGCCCGTGATCGCCATCGGCCATGTCATTGGAATACTTGGAAAACGCGATGATCGACCCAGCCGACGAGGTGTTGGCATAGTCTTGCAGGATGTTCGGCTGCTCGCCCGGCTCCGGCGTGCGGCCCAGCACCTTTTTGCCAATGAAATCATTCATCGACTTGTTCGCCTGATGCAGCCAGAGCCGTTTGAGATCATCGGCCTCGACGCCCTCGGCTGCCATATGATCGCTGATATGTTTGGCGACCATGGGCAGAACCTCTTTGAACACCTTCCGGCCCTCTTGCATGAACTGCATGTCACGCCGATCTGTCAGCCCGTCAGGCCGGGCGCGGCGCAAAAAGCCGTTATTGTTGCGGATGTTGTTGGAAAACTCGGTCGCGCAGCGGGTTGATTTCACTTCGAAATAGGGGCCTTGGGCGTCCTCGACCCGCTCCACCAGCGTCGCCGTGGCCACATCGCCAAAGATGAAATGACAATCCCGGTCCCGCCATTCCAGATGGCCCGAACAAATCTCGGGATTCACCACCAGCGCGGATTTGACCGACCCTGCCCGGATCATGTCGCAGGCCGCTTGCAGCCCGAACGTGGCCGAAGAGCAGGCGACATTCATATCAAACCCAAAACCCTCAATCCCGAGAAGCTGCTGAATTTCCACGGCAATCGCCGGATAGGCGCGTTCGTGGTTCGAGGCGGCGCAGATCACCAGATCGACCTCGCTCGCGTCGCGCCCGGCCTGCGCCAGCGCCTTGCGGCAGGCATCCACGCCCATTTCTGCCATCACGCCGGGCTCGTCATCGCCGCGTTGGCGCAGCGTCGGGTGCATGGTGGCGGGGTCCAGAATGCCCTCTTTATCCAGCACATAACGGCTTTCAATTCCGCTGGCCTTGAAAATGAACTCTTCCGAGGAATGCTCTTTCGCCTGCACCGTGCCTGCCGCGATCTCGTCGGCGTGCTCGGCGTTCCACCTGTCCGCGTAGGCGTTGAAGGCGACCACCAATTCCGCGTTGGAAATGCTCAGCTCAGGCGTGAAAACCCCCGACCCGGTGATGGCTGGACGATACATGGCGGCTTCCCCCGTTAACTTGTATGAAATGTTCACCGCAAAGCGGTTGTGGCGTCAAGGGCGAGCCAGAGGCCGATGAACATGCACAGCCCCCCCGCATTCACCCATGCGTGCCAAATCGAATAGCGGAACGGCATGGCTTTGCGCGCATAAAACGCCGTCCCGATCACATAGGCACCCGCGCCCGCCAGAATGCACCAACCTGCCGCGGCGGGCATATCGCCCATATCCTTCAGCGCGCTCAGCCCGATGGCCCCCAGCGCCAGATAAGAGGCTGTCGACCAGCGCGATTTCACCGTTGGATTGGTGATTTTGTTCCACATCGCCACCACGGTCAGCACCCAGCACAGCACCAGCAAGCCCCATGTCCACGGGGTCGACGCCAGTACGAAAAACGGGGTGAAGGTGCCGGAAATACTGGGATAAATCGCCGCGTGATCGATCCGGCGCAGCAGCACCCGCCGATCATGCCACGGCGCGAAGTGATAGGCCCAAGAGGCCAAATTCGACGCCAGCGCGCAGAGGATATAGACCACCACAGCGCCAAACACCGCCCCCGAAACCTCTGCCGCCTGACCCAGTAACACCGCCCCTGCGCCGAAAATCAGCGCCAGCCCGACCCCATGCACGACCATATCGGCGCGGCGGTGGCTGGGGGTCTGGCTGGGATAGGTCGCTTGCATAACAGCATCGCGGTTAGGCCCAAGGATCAGGCAAGTCTAGCCTTCCCGTGCGTCAAACTGCGTTGTCGGTGCGATTTGCTCTGGCGCAGGCGTGCGGTGCGGCTATAGCGGGGCGCGATCTGAGGACTCGATATGACTGATACACCCCGTCTCACCGACCATCCCAACTGGATGTACCTGCTACGCGAGTTCGACTCGCTTTTTCGCCACGGCTCTGCCGGGGGCAGCACCGTCATCCGTGGCCATCGAAAGAAAGTGCGCGACCGGCTTTCGGCCGCGCTGACAAAGAACCCGCCCGTGCTGCGCCGTGCGCCGGAGGATAAACCCGTGATCGCCCATTTCTCCCGCGCGCTGGATTTGGGCGAACGCGGCGCGATGCAGGGCATGGCCCGCGCGTTGCGCGAGGTGCGCGCCGATCTGACATGGGAATATGGGTATGAGAAGGTTCCCCGCCCGCTCGCAAAGAAATACGCCTATTGCGAGGTGATCGGCCCCCAAGGTCCGGTGGAATGCGCGGGCCTGATCCTTGGCTTTGTCCTTTTTGCGCCGAATACGACATATCCCCAGCACCACCACGAGGATATCGAGGAAAGCTATATCTCTATCTCCGGCGCGTGGTCGGAAAACAACGCCGCTGTCTATGCGCCGGGCTCGCTGATCCTGAACCGCGCAGGCGATGAACACCGGATTACCACGGGCGAGCGGGAGCCGTGTCTGCTGGCCTATGCGTGGGTTGGACCCGAAGAGCGACTGGCCGCGCCGGGGATGAAGCTGAACGGGCGGCGGAAGGGGTAGCGCGCTATTCTCAGGGCGCATATGGCAGGGCTGGTGCTGCGCGGTTGGCCCGCTTCGACCTTTGGGTCGGCAGGCTCATCGCTGTTATGGGCGTATATATAGTAACGTCAGGGTGCGGGCCCGCATAAGAACAGACGGCCTTCGGGCTTATGAGGCCCGAAGAAATGCGCGATGGAGAAGCCATCTTCCTGAACACCCACGACCAGATTTGCGCCTGTGCCGTGGGTTATGTGCGTTGCAACACGAGG
>CAZPXE010000246.1:0-5488 GCA_964590545.1 uncultured Rhodobacterales bacterium
TGGAAGAGGTCTGGCTTGAGAAAGGCGGCGGCGAAGGCTGTACCCATCTCGTCGACTTCCCCGACACGCCCAGCACATGGCGGGATGAGGCGCTGGCCACGAAATGGGCCACAGTGCGCCGCGTTCGCCGGGTCGTCACAGGGGCGTTGGAGGTAGAAAGGCGCGCAAAAACAATCGGTTCCAGCCTCGAAGCCGCCCCGCAGGTTTATGTGGATGCGGACACCGCCGCTCTGCTTTCAGACGTGTTCTTCGAAGATGTTTGCATCACCTCGCAAATCGAAATCATCGAAGACGACGCGCCAGACGGGGCCTTCAGCCTCGACGACACGCCCGGCGTCGGTGTCGTGTTCCAAAAGGCGCAGGGCAATAAGTGCCAACGCTCGTGGAAAATCCTCCCCGAAGTGGGTCAGTTTGAACCGAAAGATGTGACCAAACGGGACGCCGAGGCTTTGAAAGAACTGGGTTTTTCCTAAGGAATTTGCAATTGAACCGGGGCACGCTGAACTACGGCGCGCCTCGGACTCTAAAGTTGCAAGGCGCAAGAAGCGGGTTGAGCGTTTTGTCATAAAGCGCAAGACTTAAGGCTATGACTTGCGCTTCGCTCAACACACAATTCGGCGATATCTGCCTGCACCAAGACGGCGACTACATCGTTTCCGTTACATGGGAACGTGCGGAGAACTTATCCCCAACATCACTTTTATCCAAAGGTTTAGAACAGCTTGCGGCCTATTCCTGCTGTGGACAACTGGAGTTTGACTTACCACTTTGGCTGCCCAAACAAGGTCTGCAACGCGCCGTCTGCGATGCTATGCAAGCGATCCCTTCCGGAGAGACACGCACCTACGGAGACATCGCAAAAGATGTGGGGGCATCTGCCCAAGCCGTCGGCCAAGCGTGCGGTGGCAACCCGCTTCCGATCCTGATCCCATGTCATCGCGTTATGGGGGCAGGCGGCAAACTGGTCGGCTTTTCTGGGCGCGGTGGTGTGGAGACAAAGGTTGCTTTGCTTCGACATGAAGGCGCAGCAGGACTTTTGATATAGTGCGTTAGAAATATGGCGCAGAGTGTTGATTCATTTCGCTCTCATCGACTTATCCACATGTGGACAAATCTGTGGATTACCCATCCGGCCCATGCAGTAATTGTTGCACTGCTCCTGCAGCCAACAGATAAAGCGACGTTATCAGCAAACCCCAATGCGCCCAGCTTTCCGGGTGGAAATCGACCCAAGCGGCCCAGCCTGCAAAGAAGGTCCAAGCTAGCGCCATTGGCAGGCTTATCACCCGCCATCGATCTGTGCGGACGGGGTGAACGAACTTTATCGGCACGAATTGCGCGACCGTCAGGACCGTTACTAATGCCAAACACACCTGCCAGCCGGGCGAAAGTGCGAAGAGCACCAAAACCAGCATATTCCAGCAACCGGGGAAGCCAGAAAACGAGTTATCTTTGGTCTTCATCCGTGTGTCTGCGAAGTAAAGCGCGCTTGAAAACGTCACCAGGATAATCATCACCCATCCCGACCAGCCATTCATCAAACCGGAAGAAAACAGGGCAAAGGCGGGGATAAACACGTATGTGAGGTAGTCAATTATCAAGTCCAGCAGCACGCCATCGAACTCGGGCGCGTTGGTTTTGACGTCCGTTTTGCGTGCCAAGGGGCCATCAATACCGTCGACAGCGAAGGCGATGACGAGCCAGACGAACATCATCGACCAATCGCCTTTCACGGCTTCCAGCATCGCCAACATCGCGAAAACTGCGCCAGTGGCGGTAAGAAAATGAACGCTGAGGGCTTGAAGGCGCGGTGTCATAGAACTTTCATGACGTAAGGGGCGCTCAGATGCAATTCGTTAACGATACGTTAAGAACTCAAATCGGCCCCCACGATGATCGTAAGGGCCGACTCTAAGGCTTAAATTGAATGGTTTAGCCGCCAGATCCGACGCGCACTTCTTCCAGCGGATAGGCGAGGAAATCTTGCTCGGCCCAGCCTGCATGGCAATCGTGACAGAAAGCCTGCTTGAATTTCATAGGCTTACCGTTGGGTTGCAGGCCGCCATACAGCCAATCATCGGTCTCAGGGATCGAACCCGCTTCCATCTTGGTCATGATAAACAACGGGCCGGGCCGTGCGGTTTTCTTCTTCTTGGAGAATGAAATAGACTCCTTCGCAAGAACGGAACCCACTGGCATAACAACGCCTTCCTCGGCGAACTTCAGGTACTGCTCGGCGGCGATGTCGTTGGCGAAGGTTTGCAACAGGCGGTTGCCATGGGGGCCGGCAACAGCGGGGCGAGTCGATGTGACGGCCCAGTCGCGAAAGGCGCTGCCAACTTCATCGCCCGCTTTCGCATAGCCCGTCGCCATTTTGCCCTTCAGGCACTCATAAAGCGAAACAACCTGCGCCTCTTCCAAGTCCCAAGCGCTTTCTACGCCGACATTTGTGCACTCATCCGCAAGCGCAGCGGTGCCAGAAAAAGTCAAACAAGCGGCGGCGGACAATAAAAAACGTTTCATCTCAGAGGGTTCCTTGGGTTCGTGAATGTTGGCTGAACTCTGGCACGGGTGATCGCTTTGCGCATTAAACGTTTGCACACGAATGCGACACGATTGAGTGAGCAAGATTTCATCGCAGCCGCGTTACCCGGCCCTGGGATGCGCCTTTTCGTAAACATCCATCAGCCGCGCTGTATCGACGGCGGTATAAGCTTGCGTGGTACTCAGGCTCGCGTGTCCCAGCAATTCCTGGATAGATCGCAAATCGCCGCCCGCGTTCAGCAAATGCGTCGCAAAGCTGTGGCGCATGGCGTGAGGCGTTGCGGTCGCGGGCAGGCCAAGCTGCATCCGGGCGAGTTGCATCGCTTTGGAAATTTCACGTGGCGACAGCGCGCCACCCCGGATCGCGCGGAACAAGGGGCTGCCATTCTCAAGCGGGTGTGGGCAGATTTTCTGATATTCATCAACAGCTTGCCGCGCAGCGGGAACAACAGGTACCAGCCGTTCCTTGCCGCCTTTCCCGACGATCCGCAGCACGTCGGACAGCGGCGCGTCCTCGGCACGCAGCGACAGCGCTTCTGAAATCCGCAGCCCGCAGCCCCAAAGGAGCGTCAGCACAGCCGTATCGCGCGCATTCACCCAAGGCCGGTGCGATTGCGTCGCGGTGGTCGAGATCACAGCCCGTGCCGCGTCCTCGGACAGTGGACGCGGCAGTTTCTTTTCGAATTTCGGCGCGCGGGCGGACAAAACGGCCGTCGGCTCAAACCCTTGCCGCTCGGCCAGCCAGCGATAAAAACTTTTAACGGCCGACAATTTCCGGGCCATAGAGCGAGGCGCAACGCCGCTGGAGCGCGTCCGCGACATCCACGAGCGCATATCCGGTAAGGTGATCCGAGACAGCGCAGCCAGCCCTTGCTTTTCCGCGTAATGCGTTGACATGAAAGCCAGAAATTCCGTCACGTCCCCTGCATAGGCGATGATTGTATTCTCTGCTGCACCTTTCAGAGCGCGCTGATGGTCGAGCCATGTTTGCAGCGCATCGCGCGCTGCGGGGGAAATCGCGAGTTCTTCTCCGCCGCTCACGACAGCCAGCGGCGCATGGCGCGCTCGAACACACCGGCGAAAAACGCAAGCAAATCCGTGCCTTGCTGGGGCGAGAACATATGCGGGTCCTCTGCGCCCATAATCAGCAAGCCGGGCAGGGTGCCTTCGCCGAAATCCAGAACCAGACAGGCTTCGGACCGGATCCAATCGGCCTTCTGCCCATAAACAAAGGTGGTCCCATTCTGCACTTGTCGCAAAGTCACAGCGCGGGGCGCAATCGAACGCCCTTGCGTAAGGTAGGATTCGATAAAGCCGGGCCGCGCGACGGACATCACTTCGCCCAGTCGCTGCACCGCGTCATCCTGATCGTTTTGCACTGATTCGAGGACCAGTTTGATCGCATCGACGCGCAAAATCTCGGCCACTTCGCCGCCCAGATCGCGCAGAAAGGGTTCAAATTCCGTTGGATCGAGCAGGCGCAGCACCGCGCGATGGATCTGATTGGTCCCGGCGAGGTTATCGTACGCGGCGGCAATAACCGAGCGATGCGTGTCCTCGAGCCGGTCCAGCCGATGCTCCATACGCTCCATCGCGATGCCGCGCAGATCGACTATATTGCCGCCCATCAACCGCTCGTTTGCAGCGATCAAAGCTTGCATAAGGTCTTGATCATCAAGGATTACATCTGGGCTTTGAATGATCGCCTCACGCAAGGCGTCATCGATCTTTGCGTTATTCGTCATATGTCCTGCGGGGCCGTTTGCGGCCCACCTTTGCCTCGTGTTTGGGTACTTATAGCATGAAGTGGCGGGCGACGACGCCCCCTTTTTTGGCCTGTCGGCGGAAATCCCCATCACTCTGTTGCGAATGCGCGTCACGCGGGAGGGGGAAGCCGCTTTGGCTTCTCCCCATGAAAAGGGGCGCGGGGCAGGGCAGATAGGGTGCATGGAAGATGGACGCACCCAAAGCCAATCACTCACGGATAAAGGTGCAGCCGGGGTTCTGCTATTCCCTCTGCCGCCCCGGACTGTCCGGCGTCTGCTGGCGAACGACTCTGCGATCAAGCGGAGCACAGCCAGCGTCCTGCCTGCCGAACCCCCCAGGATCGGCGGGCAGGACACTTAGTTCGTAACGAGTTTTAAACGATTTTTATGCCAGCGGCGGCTGCGTCTTTCAGGAACGTTTCCAGACCTTTGTCGGTCAACGGGTGGGTGGCGAGTTTCTTGATCACCTCTGGCGGCGCAGTCATCACATCGGCCCCAATGCGCGCGCATTCTTGCACATGGTTCACGGACCGGATGGACGCTGCCAGAATTTCCGTCTCAAACCCGTAATTGTCATAAATCGTGCGGATATCTTCGATCAGGTCCATCCCGTCGAGGTTGATATCATCGAGCCGCCCGATGAAAGGAGAGATGAACGTCGCCCCCGCCTTCGCCGCCAGCAGCGCCTGATTGGCGGAGAAGCACAGGGTTACGTTAACCATTTTCCCCTCACCCGACAGCACCTTACAGGCTTTCAACCCGTCCCATGTCAGCGGCAGTTTTACCGCGATATTCGGCGCGATTTCGGCCAGTTTGCGGCCCTCTTCCAGCATTGCGCTGGCTTCGGTGGCGACCACTTCGGCGGAAACCGGACCTTCGACCAGATCACAGATTTCCTTGGTCACTTCGAGGATATCGCGCCCCGATTTCTTGATCAGCGATGGGTTCGTTGTCACCCCGTCCACCATACCCAGATCGTTCAACTCGGCGATGGCGTCGATTTCGGCTGTATCAACAAAGAATTTCATGGTGCGGTCCCCCTGATGGCTTGGCCTTTGCTCAGGCAGGCTTTACCCCATGGGAAGGATGACTGAAACCCCTCGTGATAGCGCCACCAGCGATGCGCCCGACTTCTTCGAAGCGGGGGCCTTGGTCGGTGTGCTGACGACACAGCCGCT
>CAZPXE010000247.1:0-5476 GCA_964590545.1 uncultured Rhodobacterales bacterium
GCCATCGCCACAGGGCGCCGCGCCGCGGGCATAGGTGCAGGTGCAGGAATAGGAGTTGGCGCAACGGCTGCAACAGGTTCCGGCGCAGCATAGGAGCCTGGCGTATAGTCTATCTGGCGCAGGAACATGTCCGCACGATCCAGTTCCGCTTGCCGCCCGTGCTCAACATCCTTCAGGATCGCTGAAATCAGCGTCATCCCACCCGATACCCGCAGCGCATCCTTGTCCACCTGCCCATCCGCCCCACGCGCGGCGATAGCGTCGATGGTTTCGATCTTCAGGATGCGCTTGAACTTGTCGGAATGGTACGCCGTCAGCACGTCGACATGATGCTTGGCATTGCCGAGGCGGTCCGATTTGGTCAGCACCAGAAAACCGGTATCGCGCATTTTATCCGGGGCCGCGTCCCAAATCTCTTGCTCGACTTCGGAAAAACCGGTCTCCGAGCACCAGATCGGGATATCCACCTTTTTGGCCGCCCATAACAAGGCGCGCTGCTGTTCCAGCGGCGCACCTGTGGCGACGACCTCCAGCAAGGAAATCTTGGTCAGCGCGGGAAGTGGCAGTTCGACCTTCAAGAAGGCGGGCATCAGCCGCGCAATCGCAGGCAGATCGAAATCATCCGACTGCGTGAGCGTACCATCGGCCAGCGTCGCTGTCACCTTGGGCCGCGCGCCATACACCAGATGCATGCTGGGCAGTTCAAAGCCGTCAGGCACTACTGAGGTACCCGATAACATATTCAAAAGGCTGGTCTTCCCAGACCCCGGAAGCCCGAGCAAAGCAAGGCAAACGGGCTTCTCCACGCTGGCCAGCAGGCTGCGCGCCTGCTCAAGCAACGCACCGGACAAGACCCCGGACGCTATCGCGTCCCGCAAATCCGGGGCGCTGTGGGAAACGCCTGCACCTGACATGGCTACTTCCCACCAACTGCGAGATTATAGACCTTCTCTTCGACGTCGACATCTTCCGCTGGCGCGTTTGCCTTGGCGACTTTCTCCGGCGCTTCCGGCTTGGCCTCTGGCTTCGGCTTTACGTCATCCAGTTGAACAACCCGTGTCAGATGCGACTGATGCGTGTCCACCACATCCACCGGCTTCGGCGCAATGGCGCGCTCCATCGGCTTGTTGTGGTTCAGCTTGATCACCGCGAAAGACACATTGTCCTGATCCGGATCCGCCAGCTTTTCGATAGCTTCCAGCAGATACCCCGCGATCTCGGCGCTTTTGCGGCGGCGATAGCGGTGCAGGATCTTCTGGATCTTCGCATCTTCCAGATATTGCAGCCCGTCGGAGGAAACGACAACGATATCGCCCACCTTCAACTCGAACGGTGTGGCCGGACAATCCGATTTTGACACACGCTCGCCGAGGATAACCGAGGTCAGGCAGTTGCGATCCGGATGGTTCTTGGCCGTATCAGCATCAATCAACCCTTGGGCCGCCATGAAGTCAATCTGCGGCGCCATCGAGTGATCCTCGTTCAGCTGCTGCATCTTGCCGCCGCGCATATGATAAAGCGGGCTGTCACCGATAGACATCCAGAACAGGCGGTTTTCGACCACCACCAACGAGACCAGCGTGGCCCCCATGCCGCGCACTTCGGGGTGCTCTTGGACATGAGCGCGCACCGCGCCATTGGCACCCGCAGCCGCATGGGCCATGAAATCCGGGATCTCTTGGTCCTTTTGGTGGAACAGAGCGCTTTGGAACTTCAACTCGGAAAAGACCTCAGTGACCACCAGCTTGGATGCTACATCGCCTGCCGCGTGACCACCCATACCATCCGCCAGAACGACGATGCCGGTATCGGTGCCAAACGGGAAATCGGTGACGATAGCGTCTTCTTGATAGTCGCGCCCGCCCTGACAAATGGCCGAAGCAACATCAAACCGAGGTTCAGGCGATCGCCACATTTTCGATCTCCTCCTCGGACGCGTCTTCGTCCGCCCAGTTAAAGTCTGCAGTGCACAGTGCCGTGAAGCGAAGCTTAGTCTCGCCAATCACGACCTCATCGCCGCTTACCAACGTTTCATTTGAAATGACGGGCTTGCCGTTCAGGCGCACAATGTTCTTCTTGCCGCCGTGACCCAGAAGGAAGTCGTGGGTTTCTGTGTCGTAAACGATCGCCGCGTGGTTCGTGCGGCTGATGCTGTTGTCGCCAAAGTCGAGTTGGATCGCCTGATCCTCGCCCCGGCCAATCTGCGACATGCCTGCTTCCAGTGTGAAACAGGTGCCCCGGCCCGGACCTTCGGCCACAACGACCCAGCCCACTGGGAACATCGCGCGCGCGGTCGGCACAACCTTTTCGGCCTTATCGAAGGTGGTCACAGCGTCGTCTTCGAGATGCTCGTACCCCAGAAGGCGCGTCTTGTTGTTGCGGCGGCGGCGCGTCTTGATCAGCGGCTCCGGCGTGGCATCTTCGCCTTCCATATCCCAGATATTCACGGGCGCGGCGGCAGCCGCGGGTGTGTCTGGTGACACTTCCGCATTTACCTTGTTCAGGATGTCATCTGACGCGGCGTCTGGAGAGATATGCATGACATTCTGATCCCCGCTGCGCATTTTCGCGACGGATTCGAGCGGCGTTTGCACCATATCCTTGATTGCTGGCTTCGACGCAGGTTCGGACCGGCCGAACTCAAACTGCTCATCCTCATTGCGGGCAAGAAGACTACGAATAAATTTCATGGTTCTGTCCTTTCCTCATTTATTATTGCGTCGGCACCGAGGCCGGATCCACGTAAGCCATGGATGCGACCCAGATGGAGCCCTGGCGGGCAACGGCGAAGCTGAATTGCTGTGTTCCCGCTTCGATTTCACGGTTCAGGATGTCGGCCATTGTGGTCCGCGACGAAAACGTTTCCGACGTTGGAACAAAGCCGACAAGCGTATCACCCACCTTCAGATCGGTGTCTGCTCCGCCGATTTCGGTGACTTTCGTTACCCAGTCGCCGCCCACATTGCGTGTGCTGAAGCTGAGGCCGGTGGACATTTGCGTGTCCTGAACGATGGCGACTTTCCAGTTTTCCTGTGTAGCGCTCGAAGCGCCGGACCGCTTAACGCTCAAAGCCACATCGAGGAAACCGTCTTCGTCAGGCGTCGCTGCGCCTTTGAGCAACGCTTCGATTTCGGACAAGCGCGTGATCGGTGTTCCAGCAACGGCGATGATTTCGGTCCCGCGACGCGCCCAAGCCGGGGCAACGACGCCAACCTCATCGATCTTTGCGCCATCGCTCCAGGACGCGAAGGGCAAGTCAATGGACCATTCCGACTGCACTGCGGCTATGACCACCTCTTCTTGCGCAGGCTCCGGCGCAACCTTGGCCTCCGGCAACAGTACGAAGTTATCAAGGCTTACCTCGGCAATCGGCTCAAAGGGTTCCGGCAGTTTGGTTTCGGGCGCGCGCGGTGCCAGCATCGCGCTGCGCACGGTTTCTTCGGTCACATTCGGAACGACAGGCGTTTGCGCGAACTGATCCATCACCTCTGGTGCAACATCGCTGATCTGCGGCAGCGGTGTGAACCCGGTTGAGGCGAAGATGGACTCAGGCACATCAGCGCCATTGGACGAACCAAAGGCTGCGATAGCATAATCCGCACTTGTAGTTTCAATCGGTAGCGGCGCTGGTTTCGCAGGTTCGACCGCCTCTGCAACAACCGGTGCCGTCTGCGGCTCAGGGGTTGGTACAGCGGCGATTGTGTCCACGGAAGGCTTGGTCAGAACCACTGGTTCCTGCGCCGTCACAACTTCAACTGGCTTAGCTGCAGGCGCAACAGGCGCGGGATCAACCTCAGCCGTTTTGACCGGAGCCTTCGCAGGCGATGGTACAGGCGCAGGCGCTTGCCCCAAAGTCGGCGCGCTGGTCTGCGCAGGTTTCTGCGGCACGCTAGAAGCGGTTGGAAGCGGTTGCTCGAACACGCCGGTTACAAATGCCCCGCCTACGGCCACCAGTGCCACAACAGCGGCAGAGCCCATAAGAGGTACGATTTTCGAAGATTTCCGCTCGGCCGCCAAGGTCGCTGCAGCAGCCGAGGATTTCGGCAATTGCTGCGTCACAACGCGCGACTTGTTGCGGCGACCGTCCATGATATCAAGCCATTCCTGCGCGGACTGCATCCGATCCTTCGGCAGAATGCCCAAGGCTTTGTCGATGGCGCGCAGGAACTTACGGTCAAACCCTTTCACGCGGTCTTCGAGCGGCTCATAGGGATCTTCCTCACCCGCTGCGATTGCGGCCAGACGGGCCTGCGAATTCGGCGGAGTTTCCCCCATAATGAGGTGATAGAAGGTCGCGCCAAGAGCATAAAGGTCACTCGACGGGCTCTGATGGCTGCCCTGCACATAGAATTCCTGTGGCGAGTAACCGTCTTTCACCACGCGCAACGCGGACAAAACACGGCTTTGCTTGGTGGCTTCTTCACGCGCCGCCCCGAAGTCGATCAAGACCGGGCGCATGTCTTCATCCAGCAGGATATTGTCCGGCGATATATCGCGGTGCAGAATGTCCTGATCGTGAATGAACTGTACCGCGCTCAGCACGTCGCGAAGGATGCCTTTGATCTGCTCCGCTGTCAGCCCGTGGGCCGGATCTTCGAGAACATCGAGAAGATCGCGTCCCTCCACAAAGTCGAGCACCATATAGGCCGTATCATTGTCCTCAAACACCTGATGCACACCGACAATATTGGGGTGATCCAGCCGTGACAGGCTGCGGGCTTCTTGAACGAATAAGTCGACAACAGATTTCAACTCCGCCTCATGGGCGCGTGACCTGACTTGCACGATCGAACGCGAGCGGTGACAGAAGGCCGACGGGAAACACTCCTTGATGACCACTTCACGGTCCAAACTGTTCTTCGCCAAATAGGTGATCCCGAACCCCCCGGAATTGAGGAACTTCTTAATCTTGTATTGGCCCTGCAATAGCTGCGTGCCGGGACTTAACTCGTCCACGTAGCTTTCGGCTTGTTCAAACTGCTTTTCTGCGGTGCCCATGGTCTGCCCAACTCCTTTTCATGGAACGCAATCATCCCACTTGGTTAACAGTGTGTTTCTCAGGCAAATTTGTTGAAAAATGGGCAGAGATGAGTTGTTTCTAGGACGAAGACACTGAGGCCAATTTGGCCTGTTTGTTTTTTCTGCTGCCCGGATTTGTGCCAGTTTGATATGGCGTAAAAAGCCGCGACGAACGAAGCCGACAGTGCACAAGGTCAGGAAAGACAGCGCCTTAGCCAGCGGTTCATTGTTGGGAAGGCCGAGGCATCTACCCCCAAAGCCGTTCCGATCCGCGCATGTTCAAGTTCGGCTCGCAAAGCTGAAGCAAGCGGTGCAGGCCCACCGTTTATTGCTTTCGAAGCCGAGCGTCGCGAACCAGATGGACACGAACGCCGCCAAGAAACCTTCTTATCAAATCCCGAGGAATGCGGAATACGAACGCCAGGCCCGGAGCTTTGCGAAGATGTTGCTCAAGATT
>CAZPXE010000248.1:0-5463 GCA_964590545.1 uncultured Rhodobacterales bacterium
GTATGCCTCGATCCAGAAGCAGGACTTCTCAAAAGACTACCCGATCATTCTCACGTCCGGCCGTTTGGTCGAATATGAGGGCGGCGGGGATGAGAGCCGGTCCAACCCGTGGCTTGCGGAATTACAGCAAGACATGTTCGTAGAAATCCATCCACGCGATGCCAACAATTTGGGCGTTCGTGATGGGGCGCAAGTTTGGGTCGAAGGCCCAGAAGGTGCCAAGGTCAAGGTCATGGCGATGGTCACAGAGCGGGTCGGCGAGGGCGTTGCCTTTATGCCGTTCCACTTCGGCGGCCACTTCCAGGGCGAAGACCTGCGGTCGAAGTATCCCGATGGGGCTGATCCGTATGTGTTGGGGGAATCCACCAACACGGCGCAGACCTATGGCTATGACTCGGTGACACAGATGCAGGAGACCAAAGCGACTCTCTGCAAGATCACAACAGCGTAAGGAGGAGACGATATGTCATTAGGAGGACAGGCACGCGCCAAGTTCCTATGCGACGCCGAGCGCTGCATCGAATGCAACGCTTGTGTCACTGCGTGTAAAAACGAGCACGAGGTACCGTGGGGGATCAACCGCAGACGCGTGGTAACGATCCAGGACGGTAACCCCGGTGAGCGTTCTATTTCGGTGGCTTGTATGCACTGCTCGGATGCGCCCTGTATGGCGGTGTGTCCGGTGGACTGCTTCTATCAAAACGAGGAAGGGGTCGTGCTGCATTCCAAGGATCTGTGCATCGGCTGTGGGTACTGCTTTTATGCGTGCCCATTTGGCGCGCCGCAGTTCCCGCAGGCCGGCAACTTTGGGTCCCGCGGCAAGATGGACAAGTGTACTTTCTGTGCCGGTGGCCCGGAAGAGACTCACTCCACCGCCGAGTTCGCCAAGTACGGGCGCAACCGGATCGCAGAAGGCAAACTGCCGATCTGCGCCGAAATGTGCTCGACCAAGGCGCTGTTGGCAGGGGATGGCGACGTCGTGTCCGCTATCTATCGCGAGCGCGTCGTGGCCCGGGGCTTTGGCTCTGGCGCTTGGGGCTGGGGAACGGCCTATGACCAGAAGGGCGGCTAACCCCGCCTAGGTATCAATCGACAGGGCGGGGGTTCCCCTCGCCCTGTCGCAACGCCGGTGTCTTGGAAATGTGTTCCGAAAAAAGGGCGCGTTTCCAATGCACCGACAAATTAGAGGGAGACGGACGATGCTGCGGCACGTGATGACTTTGTTGATGCTTGTAATGCTGGCGCTGCCGACACTCGGCACGGCGCAAGAGGCGACAGAGGTGGACCGCTCCACCACAGGGGGCGCGCAGACACTTGAGGATATCATGGCGCGCCAGCGCGGTGAGAGCGTTGACAACGGCTTCCGTCAGCAATTCGGTGACCCGAACTCTGCTGCAGGAATGGCGCAACAGCTTGGCACTTTGGGCGGCGCGTCGGACCCGGATCTGTGGCGTGCGCTGCGCTTTAATGAGGCGAATATCACCGTGTCTTCGGGGGGCGATGTGGCCAAGGTCCTCGTGCAGTCAGGCGGTATGGCATGGTACGAATTCCGGCAGGGACCGTTGATCAGATATGGCGGCTATTTGCTGTTGGGCACTATTGCCGCGCTTGTCCTGTTCTACCTTCTGCGCGGTCGTATCCCCGTAGATGGCGAGAAGACAGGTCGCACCGTGACCCGCTTTAAAGCGGTTGAGAGGTTCGCCCATTGGCTACTCGCCTCGTCCTTTATTTTGCTGGGGCTGACAGGTCTGTGCGTGCTGATGGGGCGGTCCTTTATCGCGCCCTATCTGGGCAAGGACATAAACTCGGCGCTGCTGATCGGGTCCAAGTTCATCCATAACAACGTGTCCTGGGCGTTTATGCTGGCGCTGGCGATGGTCTTTGTCTTTTGGGTTGTGCACAATCTGCCCTCGCGGACAGACCTGAAGTGGATCGCGCAATTCGGTGGGATCGTGGGGTCCAAGCACCCGCCTGCGAAAAAGTTCAACGCAGGCCAAAAGGTGATCTTCTGGTCTGTGATCTTGTTGGGTGGGTCGATCTCCCTTTCGGGGCTGTCTCTGCTGTTTCCGTTCGAGCTACCGCTCTTTGCCAAAACCTTTGGTATTCTGAATGGCTGGGGCGTGAATGAATGGCTGGGCATGGCATCTTTCCCAACGGCGCTGTCGCCGCAAGAGGAAATGCAATTTGCTCAGGCGTGGCACGCAATTGTCAGCTTTGTGCTGATGGCGATCATCATCGCGCATATCTATATTGGCTCTGTCGGTATGGAAGGCGCATATGACGCCATGGGCAGCGGCGAGGTCGACGAGGCCTGGGCGCATCAGCACCATTCGCTCTGGCTCGAAGAGGTGAAGGCCAAGGAGGCCACTTCTGGTAAATCCGCCCCCGGCGGCGCCACTCCGGCAGAGTAAATGCGCGGCCTTGTACTCTGCCTTGCGCTCTTTTCGGGTGGTGCAGGCGCGGAAGAGTTCACCACTTACAAGGGACACGGAGGCCCTGTCATGGGCCTTGATGTTTCGCAAGGTGGGCAATTGGCCAGCGCGAGTTTTGACAATTCAGTCGGCCTGTGGACCGACGGCCAGCCGCTCTGGCTAGAAGGGCATGACGCGGCGGTGATCACAGTCAACTATAGCCAGGCTCCAGCGCTTCTGTCAGGCGGGGATGACTTCCGCGTGTTGCTGTGGCACCCGGACGCGCCAGACCCGGTCGAGGTCACGAAACATCTGGGCAAGGTCGCTGAGATCGCGGTGTCGCAAGATGGTACACAGATTGCCACAGCAGGCTGGGACGGCTTCATCAATTTGACCAAAATCGATAGCTCAGGCGCAGCGCAAGAGTTTTCGACGAAAGTTCTAAAAGCCCATCAATCAAATGTAACGACAGTGGGCTTTGCGCCTGATGGGCGGCTGTTCTCGGCGTCCTCTGATGGCACCCTAAGGGCATGGGAACACGGCAGTGCCCGTACCATCATGCGTCATGGCTTTGGGATCAACGAGATGATCATCACAGCAGATTGGATCGCCTATGGCGCGGTCGACGGTGGGACACGCGTGATTACACATGAGGGCAATGAAATTGGCGATTTCACACTCGACCGTCGCCCTATTCTGGCGATGGATTACCATGCACAGACAGGGCAGCTCGCCGTTGGTGACGGCCAAGGCTACATCATGATGATCGACACGATCGCATGGCGCATTACCCGTGATTTCCGAGCTATGCGGCAAGGGCCTGTCTGGGCTTTGGCTTTTTCCACCGACGGGCAAACCATCCATGCTGGCGGCATAGATGATGTCATTTACGCGTGGCCCGTTGCCTTGCTGGACCAATTCGACGCGGTGGGAGGAGAGAGCCGCTCTTTCCTGCGCGATGCGGCTTCCATGCCAAACGGAGAGCGGCAATTCATGCGCAAATGCTCTATCTGCCACGCACTCACTCAAGGTCCGTCGCGCAAGGCTGGGCCTACACTGCATGGCATCTTTGGTCGCCGCGCTGGCACACAAGACGGATACAAATACTCACAAACTCTGGACGGATCGGACATCATATGGTCGGATGAAACCATTGACGCCCTGTTCGATGAAGGCCCCGATCATTACATCCCTGGCTCAAAGATGCCGATGCAAGTCATCGCTCAACCGCAAGACCGCACGGACCTGATCCGCTTCCTCAAAAAGGTCACGCAATAGAAAGGACTACAGCCATGAAAGCCATGCTCACAGGCTTTGCTGCCATGATCTGCATCACCATCGGCGCTTGGGCCGCTCTCAACAATGCCGGTTTCTCTGCCGCAGACATTCACTCAGGCACAAATGTCCGCCTTGACTAAGTCCCTCATGCCAGCCCACGGCCTTGACAGCAAAATGGCCGGAGCCTCGGTTCTGGTCGTTGATGACGAGCCGGGCATGCGCAATTTCCTCGCCAAGACTCTTGCGCCTCGGGTCAAGCGGCTGGAACAAGCCGCATCCCCCGCCGAGGCCTCGCGTAAGCTGGATGAGGCGCATTTTGATTTGGTGATCTTGGACAATATCATGCCGGGCATGACCGGGCTGGACTGGATCACGCAGCAGCGCAAGCGCGGCTTTTTCGCTGATGTCATCCTGATCACCGCCTATGCTGATCTCGAAACCGCGATCACTGCCCTACGCGCGGGTGTCAGCGACTTTGTTCTCAAACCTTTCCGAGCGAACCAGATTCTGGGTGCTGTGGACCGAACCCTTGATCGCAAGTTCCTGCGCCGCGACAATACCCTTCTGCGCCGAGAGCTGACGGCTGCCGATGTCAGTCAAGGCCCGCTTCTGGGCCATTCGCCTGCGCTGGACGCCGTGCGCGACATGCTCACCCGGCTTGCGCCCTTGCCCACGCCGGTTCTGTTTACCGGCCCTAGTGGCACGGGCAAGGAATTGGCGGCGCGCCACCTACATAAGGCCTCAGACCGGGCCGAAGCGCCCTTTGTCCCGGTCAATTGCGCTGCGCTCGAGTCAGGTAACATCGCGGCTGAGTTCTTTGGCACGGTTGATGAAAACAGCCAGCTCAAGCCGGGCCTTTTGCTGTTGGCCGATGGTGGCACGCTGTTTTTGGATGAAATCGCGATGATGCCAGACCAGATGCAAGCCGCCTTGCTGCGCGTGCTTGAAGATAAAAAGGTGCGCCCTGTCGGGGCCGAGCGGGAAATCCCGCTGAATGTGCGCTTTTTGTTTGCCACCAATGCTGATCTTGCAGCCGCCCGCGCCGAAGGCCGGATGCGGGCTGATCTCTATCACCGGATCAATGTCGTCTCGGTCGAAATGCCGGCCCTGCGCGAGCGGTCCGAAGATATCGTTGAGCTGGCCTCGTTTTTCATGACCCGTTTTTCGCAATCGCTGGCCATGCCTGCGCTGGAGCTAGACGAAGAGACCTTGCTCAAGCTGCGCCGATATGACTGGCCCGGAAATGTGCGCGAGCTGCGAAATCTGATCGAGCGCTCGGTGATCCTCGGCGCATTCCCTGATGAGTTTGCAGGCGAAGGTCAGGTGCGTGGCGATCAGGCCATCGAGAACCTCGATCTGGTGGCCCAAAGGCACATTCTTTACATTCTGGACCTATGCAATGGCAACCGTGCGGAAGCCTCTCGCAGGCTCGGTGTATCGCGAAAGACGATCGACAGAAAACTGTCGAGTTGGTCTGAGGTGTAAGGGGGTTTGCCAGAGCTTGGAACGCGCCAACCAACGACGTCAATGTGCCTTGGTCGCTATTTCTGCCGATCATGGAACCCCGCCTTTTCAAGGGTATTGCCGATCCGGCGATTGTCGAAAACCCTGCAAAATGCGCTTAAGCATTTCAGCACGATAACCGGGTGACCTAAGAAAGGCGCCCGCTCATTTCAGTCTATTGAGGGATCTCGGCCAAGTTGCTCATGACGTCCATGTCTGCATCCATCCGCGCGATAGCTTCGCCCGCGTTTTGCCAATAGACAATCGCGCC
>CAZPXE010000249.1:0-5455 GCA_964590545.1 uncultured Rhodobacterales bacterium
GGTTGCGATTACCATCATTCGTGGCCGGCCAATGGCCATAGGGCGCGGGCAGCGGGATATAGGCAAACAGCGGCGCGCTGCTTTGCTCTGCCATCCAGCCCAGCGCCTTTTCTGCAAAGAAATCAACGGAGTGTCCGGGTTGTGGGTACTCCGCGCCATCGTCGTAAATGCGGTTGTCATAGAAGCTGCGCACATGCCCATCCGCCATTGTCACCCAGCGCTCCCAACCCGGCGCGGGGCTGCGTGGATCGCCCAGATGGTATTTGCCAAACAGCCCTGTTCGGTAGCCCTGCGCTTGCAACAATTCCGGCAAAGTCGGCAGCCCTGCAAGCGCATGCCATCCTTCGGGCCAACTGGCAGCGGCGCGATCGTCCAGCCATGCGTGGACGCCATGCTGCGAGGGCAGCCGCCCCGTCAGGATCGACGCGCGGCAAGGAGAGCAGAAGGCATTGGGGCAGAACGCATTTTCGAACAGCGCCCCCTCGCTCGCCACTTGGTCCAGATGCGGCGTGTGGATTTCCGGATTGCCATAACAGCCCAGTGTCGCCGCCTGTTGGTTGTCGGTGACGATCAGGATGATGTCCGGCTGGCTCACGTCGCGGATGTTGCGCGGCCTGCGTCGATTTTCTGCATCAGATATTGCGCGAAATCGTAATTGGGCCGCTCCAGATGGCTCAGATGCCCCGGCGCGGCGAGGGTGGAGCAAAGGCCGCGATAGACTTTCTCGGTGCAGCCCCGATCCTCGTCATTGACCCGGTCGAGCAGGGACTTGAGGTCTACGAAATTCTGCTGTGCGTCGGCATCGCCTGCGTAGTCGTCTGACATGCCCCCGCCAAAGCGGATATGCACCTGCCCCGGCCCTTTGGGATGCAACGAGAGGTACCAGAAATATCCCGGCGTCAGCGTAATGAGCAGGCTGGGATAGATCGCGAGCAGGAAGGTGGTGCGCCGTTCTTCGCCGACCAAGCGATCGTTCGACGGATGCGCTTCTGCGATACGCAGGGAGCCGTCCTTGAGGATCGTGTGATAGTTGAACGCGCCGTGGCCGGGCGGGCAATCCATTTCTTCGAGCTTCGACAGCCCGCCGATGGTGGCCGCGTGGCAGACGGGCAAGTGATAGCTTTCCATGAAATTCTCGGCCAGCACTTTCCAGTTCGTGTCCCAGACATGCTCTTCGTAGAAATTCTCGGTGTAGTTGGTCATGTCATAGCCCGCGAGCATCCCCTCCACCTCGGCGAGTTGCTCGGCGACCGGGGGCGCGGCGGGATCGAGGCAGACGAAGACCCAGCCGAGCCATTCTTCGCAGCGCACCTGCGGCAGGCGGTAGTCGGATTTGCAGAAATCACTGTTGAGGGTCATGGCGGGCGCGCCGCGCAAGCCGCCGTCGAGATTATAGGTCCACGCGTGATAGGGGCAGGTGATGGCGCGGGTGTTTCCGCGCCCTTCGAGCAAGGTGGACATGCGGTGCAAACAGACATTGCTCAGCGCGCGCAGCCCCCCATCGGTGTCCCGCAGGACCACAATCGGCTGGCCCGCAAGTTCGGCGACCACATAGTCTCCGGGCTGGGCCAAAGCATCCGTGCGGCCCACGCAGTACCAGTCGCGGGCGAAGACGTGGCTGAGTTCTTCGCGCTCGAACGCGTCGGTCGTATACACGTCAGGCGGCATGGCGCGGGCGCGCTCGAACGGGACCGCTGTATTGTCCCGCAATGCGGCGAGAGGGTCGCTGTGATCCTTGGCCATGACGTGCCTTTCTGTGATCTTGCGCAGGACTATGGCGGCTTGGGGAAGATTTGCAAAGAGGGTTACCCAAAGCAAGCGCAAGGTTACCCATGGGTAACCCTTAATGAAATCTTATACTTACGTGCGCTCTTGTGCCAGATCACGCACCAAAACACCCGCGCAATTTGACCCTACAAGCAAATGCCCAAGCACCCTTGCCAGACCAACCCCGCCCCCTCTAACGTGGGTCCAGTGCGTGCCGTCGCAATCAAGGAGGAGCGCGACCATCCGGGACAGGCAAACAGAGCCGAAAAGGCCGCCACAGAACCGGAGGAGAACACGACACATCAGACCGGCTTATCCATCAGGGAGGATATGATGAAGCCTTTGAAATTTGTGGCCGCCGCAGCGGCAGCCTTTGTGCTGGGCAGCGGCGCGGCCATTGCGCAAGCCAATTTGACAGCCGAAACCGCCAGCCCCGGCGGTGCGGTGCATCTGGCCCCCAGCCATCTGGTTGAGATCGCCGGGACCAAGGGCATCGCCAATATCCAGCTAACAGACGGGCAGACGCTGACCAACTCGATCCAGAACGTGGCCGAAGGCAAGACAGACATTGCCAGCGCGCCCCATATCCTGCCCTTCCTGATGAGCCGGGGCGTTGGCCCATATGGCGCGCTGGGGAAAGAAAAGGGCGCGGAACTGGCGGGCAATCTGCGGGCGATTTACCCCTATACGCTGGGGATTTTCTTCCTGTTTGCCTATGACGCCAAGAACATTGGCGGCTGGGACGATGTCGCGGGCCGCACCATCTATAACGGGCCGCCACGCGGCGGGGCGCTGACCAATGCGCGCACGATGATCCAGATCGTGACGGGCCTGAAAGACGGTGAGGGCTATACGGGTATGCAGGCCAATTGGGGTCAGGCCTCCTCCATCATCTCTAGCGGTGAGCCGGATGCGGTGGTTCTGCCGGAGCTGTTCCCCGGCTCGCGTTTGGTGACAGTCGGCTCGGCGGGCAAAATGACCGGATGGTCCATGCCCAAGGCGGCCTATGAAAGCGATCCGATGCAGAAATACATGCAAGCGCCCGGTTCGGCCCCTGTGCTGATGACGGTTGCCGAGTTGGAGGAAACGATGGGCGAGGATTGGAGCTTCGAGTCTGAAGACGAGATGTTCCGCGCCTTTGCCACCATTGGCGGCGACGTGGTGCATAAGGATATGGATGAGCAACTGGTCTATGATCTGGTCTCGGCCTATGTCGCGTCGGTCGAGGCGCTGAAGGCCAAGGCACCTTTCGGACAGACGGTGAATTTCGACAACCCGATGTTGGGCATGTGCGGAGCGAACCCGATCCAGTACCACCCCGGCGCCGCGCGCGCATGGCGTGATGCGGGCTATGCGCTGGATGATTGCGCCGTAGCGAACTGACCTTATCGGGCGCGGGGGACATCCTTGCGCCCGTTTGACGACTGGCGGGTTTCCCATGTCCGACGCCTCTGGCCCTACCGAGCACAGTGTCTTTCCCAATCGCGCGGTCTATGTGCTGGCGCTGATTTTTATTGCCGTTGGGGTGGTGAACAGCACGCCGGTTATTCCGGGGTGGGAAGACCTGTGGCGCGCCCTTACCGGGGTTGAAAAGTTGCGCGTGCGTGCCTTTGCGACCGAGTGGTTTTACCCCATCGTGTTCTTTTTGATGATGCTGGTGGTGGCGCTGAAACACTCCATGTGGCGGGCGTGGGCCGGGACCGGGCGCGCGTGGTTTGGCGCGTTTATGGATATGGCGCTGGTGGTGGCGGCCGGTGCGATATCGCTGACCTATCTGGTTGAGATTGATAGCGTGTGCCTGATCGACACGATGACGGGCGAGCGCGCCCGCATCATCGCACAGACCTTGCAGGCGGAGATTGAGTTCGCCGAGACGATGGGCCTGCCTGCGCCCGACACGGTGGATGATCCGAAATGCGTGCAGACCACCGGCGTTTGGCTGGTGGCGATCATGGGCGCGGCGATCCTGATTTTTCTGGGCTATAACATCAAGGTCTGGGGCCTGCCGCTGGTGCTCGTGTCGATCATCGTGGCGCTTTATACGATTGGCACGGTGTTGGTGTGGTATGTGTTTGGCCCCGATGGGATGAACAAATACCTGATGACCAAGCTGGGGGGCGAGCCGCGCACGTTCCTTGATGGCGTGCCGAATGTGCATGACGCGCTGGTCAACAATGCCTCGGGCCTGCTGGGCCGCTTCATGCATGTGATCATGAACGTGGTGTTCCCCTATATCATCCTTGGCGCGCTGTTCGGGAAATCCGCCGGGGGGCAGACGCTGATCAAGCTGGCTTTCCGCTGGACGCGGCGTCTGCGCGGCGGGCCGGCCCATGCGGCTATCGTCAGTTCGGCCATGTTTGGCACGATCACGGGCGGGCCGGTGGTCAATGTGCTCTCGACCGGAGTGCTGACGATCCCGATGATGATCAAGCGCGGGTTTTCGAAGGTCTTTGCCGGGGGGATGGAGGCGGCGGCCTCGTCTGGCGGCTCGATCATGCCGCCGGTGATGGGCGTTGCGGCCTTTATCCTCGCGGCGATGACGGCGGTGCCTTATTCGGACATTATCGTCGCCGCCGCGTTGCCTGCGCTGGCCTATTTCCTGTGCCTGTTCCTGACGGCCAGTTTTCAGTCCCGCAAGCAGGGGATTGAGGCGTTTGGCGCGCTCACCGATGACATGCGGATCAGTGGGACCGATATTTTGCATCTGTGCCAGATATTCCTGCCGATCCTGCTGATCCTTGTGCTGCTGCTGACGCCCAAAGACATGGTGGGCTGTGGCCCGCTGGGCTGGGCTTTGGGAGCTGAGGCGGTGATGAGCGGGGATCGCTGCCAGGTCACCTCGCTGTCCTGGGTGCTGCAGATCTATCAGAATGCGGCCGGGGATGCGGGGGCGACGGGCTGGTGGGCGGCGGCGTTTGTGATGGTGCTGCTGTTCCTCGACAAAGCCTTCCGCGCGCGCCCGCGCAAGGTGCTGGATGCGCTGGCGCAGGCGGGGATCACGATTTCGACGCTGTATCTGATGTTCCTTGCCGTGACGGTGATTGACGTGTGCCTGAACTTCACGGGTCTGTCGAAATTCGTCGCCATCGACGTGCTGCGCTTCTTGCTGGCGCTGGATTTGGGTGGGAGCGGGTCGGCGTTGTTCCAGTTCATCGCGCTGGCGATCACGATGATGCTGGCGGTGCTGTTGGGGATGGGGATGCCTGCGGTGCCTGCCTATGTGAATGTGGCGCTGCTGATGGGGCCGCTGCTGATTGGGCTGGGCATCGCGACCTTTACGGCGCATATGTTCATCTTTTACTTCGCGGTGGCTTCGGCCATTACCCCGCCCGTTGCGCTGGCCGCTTTTGCCGCCGCGACGATCACCAAGGCCGAGCCGATGGCAACAGGGTTCGCGGCGGTGCGGGCCGGGATTGTGATGTTCACGATCCCCTTCGTCTTCGCCTTCTATCCCGAACTGCTGCTGATCGACCAAGCGCTGATCGACCCGCAAAGCCCGTCCAAAGCCCCCCTGCCCGGCTATGAGAACGGCGTGCAGATGGGCGCGTTGGCGTGGCTGCTGGCGCGGCTGGTGCTGGCGCTGTATCTCGTGTCCAGCGCGCTGGCCGCCTATGATGTGCGCCCGCTGACGGCGCTGTGGGTGGTTCTGCGGCTCGCCGTGGCCGTGGCCGTGATGGCGCGGCCCGAG
>CAZPXE010000250.1:0-5452 GCA_964590545.1 uncultured Rhodobacterales bacterium
GCAACGCCATGAAGGCCACCAGCGTCTTGCCTGCGCCCACATCGCCTTGCAGCAGGCGGTTCATCCGGTGCGGGCTGGCCATGTCGGCAGCGATCTCTGCGATGGCACGCGTCTGTGCGCCGGTGGGGCTGTAGGGCAGCGCGGCCAGCACCTGTTTCTGCTTCGCGCCGGAGCCCATCGTTTCGCGCCCCGGCTTGCGCTTTTCCTGCGCGCGGGCGAGCGCGAGGGTCAGTTGGTGCGAGAACAGCTCATCATAGGCCAGCCGCTCGCGCGCGGGGGTGGTATGGGCCAAGTCACCGCGCGTGCGCGGGGTATGCGCGGTGGTGAGCGCCGTGCCAATATCGGGCCAGCCTGCCTTGGCGATTTGCGCCGGATCGATCCATTCGGGCATGGGCGGCACCCGTTCCAAAGCGCCTTCGGCAGCCTTGATGCGAACCTTTTGCGTGACCCCGGCTGTCAGCGGATAGATCGGCTCGAATTCCGGGATCGTATCGGCCTTATCCTCGGGCAGCACGTGGTCGGGATGGGGCATCTGCACCATGCCATCGAACAACTCCGCCTTGCCGGAAATCACCCGCTGCGCGCCCACGGGCAGCAGCCGCTCGACATAATCGCCGCGCGCGTGGAAATAGACCAGTTGAAAGGCGAGCGTGCTGTCCTGCACATCGACCCGGTGCGGGCGGCCCTTGCGCGATGGCGGGCGGTGAGCGACGACAGTGACGATCACGGTGACTGTATCGGGGAGCGGCGCGCCCTGCACCGTGTCCAAAAGCCGCCGATCCAGACCGGAATTTGGCAGCGAAAACAACACATCACGCGGGGCTTCCAACCCAAGCGCCGCCATGCTTTGCGCCGTCTTCGGGCCAACGCCGCTTAGCGTTTCGAGCCCTGCGAAGAGCGGATACAGCAGCGGCGGGCGGCCCGTCATAGCCCCTCGATCATGGCAAGCCAGCCGTCCTCGTCCACGGTCTCGACCCCCAATTCCTCTGCCTTTTTGGCCTTGGAGCCCGCGCCCGGCCCCGCGACAAGCAAATCGGTTTTCTTTGACACCGAACCAGAGACTTTGGCCCCGAGCGCTTCGGCGCGCGCTTTGGCCTCCGCGCGGGTCATCTTTTCGAGCGTTCCGGTGAACACAACCGTTTTGCCCGCAACCGGGCTGTCCTGCACCGCGGGCGCGGCTTCCTGTTGGATGTCGAGTTGTGCGACCAGCCGCGTGATACTCTGGCGCTCAGCGGGTGTGTTAAAGGCCGTGACGAGGGAGCGGGCCATGACGTCGCCCACCCCGTCGATGTTCAGCAGGTTTTCCCAAGCCTCCGACGCTTCATCCGCAGCAGCGCTTAGCGCGGTGTCGAGCGCGTCCCATGTGCCATAGCTGCGCGCGATCAGGTTCGAGGCCTGTTCGCCCACATGGCGGATGCCGAGCGCGAACAGGACGCGGCCCAGCCCGATTTTGCGCTTGTCATCAATCGCGGCGAAGAGGTTGGCTGCGGATTTTTCGCCCCAACCTTCCCGGTTTTTGAGTTGTTGCAGGCCCGACCCGTACCGCTCGTGCAGCGTGAAGATATCCGCAGGCTCGGCGATCCACCCATCGCTGTGGAACTGTTCGACCTGTTTGGCCCCCAACCCTTCGATATCAAACGCGGCGCGGGAGACGAAATGCTTCATCTTCTCAACCACTTGCGCGGGGCAGATCACGCCGCCGGTGCAGCGACGGACGGCATCGCCCGGCTCGCGCAGAGCTGGGCTGTCACAGCGGGGGCAGGTTTCGGGGAAGATGAACGGCTCTGAACCCTCTGGCCGCTTGGACAGGTCCACATCGGCCACTTTCGGAATCACATCGCCCGCGCGGTACACCTGCACCCAATCGCCGGGGCGGATGTCTTTGCCCTCGCGAATGGTCTCGCCCTTGTTGTCGCGCCCGGCGATGTAGTCTTCGTTATGCAGCGTCGCATTTGACACAACGACCCCGCCCACGGTGACCGGGTGCAGCCGCGCGACAGGGGAAAGCGCGCCGGTGCGGCCGACCTGAATGTCGATGGCTTCAAGGCGGGTCCAGGCGAGTTCGGCGGGGAATTTATGGGCAATCGCCCAACGCGGCGTTGTGGAGCGGAAGCCTAGCCGGGCCTGCAAATCCAGCGCGTTGACCTTGTAGACGACCCCGTCGATGTCATAGCCGAGCGTGGCGCGCCGCGCTTCGATGCTGCGGTAATGGGCGATCATTTCGCTCGGCCCCGCGCAGAGACGGGTCAGCGGATTGGTCTGAAACCCGAGCGATTTCAGACGGTTGATCGCATCATTCTGGGTTTCGGCAAGGGGCGCGGAAAGTTCGCCCCAAGCATAGGCGAAAAAGCACAAAGGGCGCGCGGCGGTGATGGTGCTGTCCAACTGGCGCAGGGATCCCGCGGCGGCGTTGCGCGGATTGGCGAAAGTTTTGCCGCCCGTTTCCGCCTGCCGCGCGTTGAGCGCCTCGAAATCCGCATGGCTCATGTAAACCTCGCCCCGCACTTCGAGGATGTCGGGCGCGCTGGCAAGGGTTTGGGGGATGTCGGCAATGGTGCGGGCATTTGCGGTCACATTCTCGCCAATCTGCCCGTCGCCGCGCGTGGCCGCTTGGACCAGCGTGCCGTTTTCGTAGCGCAGCGAGAGGGAGAGCCCGTCAATCTTCGGCTCGGCGGTATAGGCCAGCGGGGATTCGTCGCTCAGGCCCAAGTATTTTCGGATGGAGGTGTCAAATTCGCGCACATCTTCGTCGTCGAAGGCGTTGCCAAGCGAGAGCATCCGTTGCGCGTGCTGGACTTTGGAGAACCCCTCTGCCGGGGCCGCGCCAACCTGATCGGAGGGGCTGTCGGCCCGTTTCAACGCCGGAAAAGCGGTTTCAACCGCTGCGTTGCGCCGTTTCAGCTGGTCATACTCTGCATCGCTGATTTTTGGCGCGTCTTGGGTGTGATAGGCGGTGTTGGCATCGGCCAATTGCTGCGCGAGGCGGTCAAGTTCCGCAGCCGCATCCGCCTCGCTCATGGATGCTATATCTGGCTGCTCGCTCATCCCCTGCCCTTTTGCGCAAATTGGCTCTCGTTGATGGCAGAGATAAAGCGCGGCGCGCACAGGGTCTAGTGCTGGTGCGCGGCGCGGAACGGAAAACGGCCAATTTTGACGGCGCTTCGTACAAACAAAAAAGGCCTCACCAACGGAGGCCTTTCCAGCAACAACTCAAGGGCGTCAGCGCGTGTTAAGCCCCGATCGCCAGTGGCGTTTCATCCAACATTCCCGGCTCAGGATCGCGCAACACATAGCCGCGGCCCCAGACGGTTTCGATATAGTTCTTGCCGCCTGTTGCGTTGCTGAGCTTTTTACGCAGCTTACAGATGAACACGTCGATGATCTTCAGTTCCGGCTCATCCATACCGCCATAGAGGTGGTTCAGGAACATTTCCTTGGTAAGCGTCGTGCCTTTGCGAAGACTTAGCAGCTCCAGCATCTGATATTCTTTTCCGGTCAGATGCACAGGCTTGCCTTCGACACTGACTGTTTTCGCGTCGAGATTCACCGAAATCTGACCCGTATCGATCACCGATTGGGAATGGCCTTTTGAGCGGCGGATTATCGCGTGAATGCGCGCGACCAGTTCTTCGCGGTGGAACGGTTTCGTCAGATAGTCGTCCGCGCCAAAGCCAAAGCCCTTCAGCTTGTTTTCCGTATCATCCGCGCCAGACAGGATCAGTATCGGCGTTTCGATCCGAGCCAGTCGAAGCTGTCGCAACACTTCGTGCCCGTTCATATCCGGCAGGCCGAGGTCCAAAAGGATCAAATCGTAATCATAAAGCTTGGCAAGATCGATCCCTTCCTCTCCCAAGTCCGTCGCGTAGACATTGAGATTGGCATGGGTCAGCATCAGCTCGATGCTTTTGGAAGTGGTCGGGTCATCTTCGACCAGTAGTACACGCATGAAATAACTCCGGTTGCGGGGGCAGTTGGGTCTTTCAATACTGTGCTAGAAAAGGGTTAAGCCCGCGTTAATCACGTTAATTATTTACCACGACAACCTAAGATTGTCTATACCGTTGCACCGCGGTGGCCTTAAGAGCGTCTTCGCCATGGTCGGCTACTGCCTTGATCCAACTGGCAAATTCTTCGTCCGACAGGCCGTACTTTTCCAGCGCATCTTCTTGTGAAATCAAACCGTACAATACTCCGCGTACAACGGCAACTTTTCGTGACACGACCCAACGTCTGGTATTTTCGGGCGGAAGGTCCGCCTGAGTAAGGACTGTACCATCCGGAAGCGTTACAGCACGCGGTCCATCAACCTTTTTTAAATACATAATCTCAGTCCATTTCTTAGTGGATGGACCTGTCATGCACTTGGTTTACTTAAGAGGGGGTGAACCTGCCCCTTGAGAGTAGTTCGACTTTTCCTATATTGCGCGCGAACCTCCCGGAGATTGTCCCCATGTCGCTTGACGCCGCCCCCCCGCTGAATTCGCTTGGCTTTGCCAAAGCGCCGCAGGACACGCGTGTCGTTGTCGCAATGTCTGGCGGCGTGGACAGTTCCGTCGTGGCGGCGATGCTGAAGGACGAGGGCTATGACGTGGTGGGCGTGACGTTGCAGCTTTACGACCACGGCGCGGCGCTGGCCAAGAAGGGCGCGTGCTGTGCGGGGATCGACATCCATGACGCGCGCCGCGTGGCCGAGGATATGGGTTTTCCGCATTACGTGCTGGACTATGAAAACGTCTTTAAGGACGCGGTGATAGACGAGTTCGCCGACAGCTATCTGGGCGGCGCGACCCCGGTGCCCTGCATTCGTTGCAATGAGCGGGTGAAGTTCAAGGACCTGCTGGAGACGGCCAAGGATCTGGACGCCGATTGCATGGCGACGGGCCACTACATTCAGCGCAAGATGGGCGATACGGGGCCGGAACTCCATTGCGCCGAGGATGCGGCGCGCGATCAGTCCTACTTTTTGTTCTCGACCACGGCGGCGCAGTTGGATTACTTGCGCTTCCCATTGGGACATTTGCCGTCAAAGGATGCCACGCGGGAACTTGCGTCGCGCTACGGGCTGGTGGTGGCGAATAAGCCGGACAGTCAGGATATCTGTTTCGTACCGAACGGGGATTACGCCGCCGTGATCCGCAAACTGCGCCCCGAAGCGGATGCGCCGGGTGAGATTGTGCATGCGGATGGGCGTGTGCTGGGCACGCATACGGGCGTGATCAACTACACCATCGGCCAGCGGCGTGGGCTTGGCATTGGCGGGCTGGAAGAGCCCCTATTTGTGGTGAAGCTGGACACGGATGCGCGGCAAGTCATTGTCGGCCCGCGTGAGATGCTTGCCACCCGCACGGTTCCCATTGCCGAGATCAACTGGCTGGGCGATGCGCCCCTGACCAGCCGCGCGGCATGGCCACTGTCGGTCAAGGTCCGCTCTACCCGCGCGCCGACCGACGCG
>CAZPXE010000251.1:0-5448 GCA_964590545.1 uncultured Rhodobacterales bacterium
CCTTCGATTTCGGCGAGCCAGTTGGCTGCCTTGCGCGGCGCGCCGCAGGCGGTCTTGTCCTGGCCACCCAGTCGGGCTTCTGGCTTTATGATCCCGAGACCGGCGCAAGGCAACAACTCACCGACCCCGAGGCACACTTGCCGGACAACCGCTTCAATGACGGCACGACCGATTTGCAGGGCCGGTTCTGGGCGGGCTCTATGAAGGACGCGCCCCCGCCCGAAGCGCTGGGCAGCTTCTATCGCCTCGATCCCGATCAGAGCCTCAAACATTGGAAGGGCGGCTTCTTCACCACCAACGGCATGGCATTTTCGCCCGATGGGCACATCATGTATTTTTCTGACAGCAATGCCGATGTGCGGATGATCTGGGCCGCCGACTATGACACCGAAACTGGTCAGCCCGGCCCGCCGCGCCCCTTCTTCGATACGCGGCAGGTCGCGGGCAGGCCCGATGGCGGCACGGTAGACGCCGATGGCTGCTATTGGCAGGCCGGGGTGGGCGGCTGGCAGCTCTACCGTATCACGCCGGATGGGCAGCTGAGCATGACCATTGACGTACCCGTCGAGAAGCCAACGAAGCCGATGTTCGGCGGGCCGGGTCTGGACACGCTGTTCTTTACGTCGCTCAGCCTGGGCCTCGACCCAGATCGCCCACAGCCCGAGGCGGGCAGCCTCTTTGCGATCACTGGGCTTGGGATCACCGGCGTGCCACAGGCGCGGTTTGTGGGGTAACGTATGAAGATCACCGGGCTCCGAACGTTCATGGCGCGCGACGGCTTGCGGCCTCGAGTGATCGTGGCAGTCGACACCGACGAGGGCGTGACCGGTTGGGGCGAGGCTTACAACCACGGTCCTGACCGCGCACTTGCTCCGGTGCTGGACTACATCGCCCTGCAAATCGCTGGCGAGGATCCGCGCCGAATTGAACGTCTGCATCAAAAGATGCTACAACACGCGCGGTTTCCGCCCGGCGCGCTTGGCCTCGCTGCTATTGCCGCCATAGACCACGCACTTTGGGACATCTCGGCCAAGGCCCTCGACGTGCCTGTTTACATGCTGTTGGGCGGGCATGTGCGCGACCGCGTGCGCGTCTATCTGGGCGTCTATTCCGCGCCAGAGGCTGAAAAAGTTCACGATCACTGTGCCGCCGCGCATGCTGCCTACGGCATAAACGCGTTTAAACTGTCGCCCTATCGCACAGACATCCATGCCGAAGCTTGGGGAAAAGTCATCCGATCCACAACCGAATGGGTCGCAGACCTGACCCATCGGTGCCCCGATTGGGAGTTTGCCTTTGACGCCCATGCCCGGATTTTCGAGCCGTGGCAGGCGGTCGATCTGGGCAATGCCCTTGCGCCCTTTCATCCGTTGTTCTTCGAAGAACCTATCCGGCCTGAGAACATCGAAGCCTGGGGACGGCTGAAGGCGCAACTTCGTGTACCCTTGGCGACCGGTGAGTGCCTCTACAATCGGTGGGACTTCCTACGGCTGCTGCAATGCGCGGGCGCCGACATCATCCAGCCCGATATTGCGGTGGTGGGGGGGATGACGGAAATGCGCAAGATCGCGGCTATTGCCTCGGCGTATTATGTACCGGTTGCCCCGCACAATCCCATGGGGCCGCTGGCGACGGCACACAATGTGCACTTCGCGGCTGCTTGCCCGAATTTCAAAATCCTCGAATACCGATTGCCAGGCACGGCGGCCATGCTGGGAGGAGCGTTGCAGCCGCCAAGCGACGCTGCGAGATATGTGGTTGATCCGTACATGCCGACCGACGGTTACCTGAACTTGCGCCCGGACCGGCCTGGATGGGGTGTCGAAATCGACGAGGCAGTCTTGGCCACCGACCACTACATCCATTGGGACCGCAAACTGCCGATGCATCCAGACGGTGCAACAGGCTACACATGATCGACGACTTCGAGCTTCAACTATGGGCACTTCTGGGCCTGAAAAAAGGACTGCAGAGCGCAGACACCACGGCGGCGACGTTCCTGGTGCCAGACGGACCGGGGCCACACCCGGCAGTGCTGTATTGCCACGCGCATGGCGGGGACCACCCACGAGGCCGACGCGAACTGACGGACGGCGCGACTTGGCTAACAGCGCCTTATGGCCCTGATCTGCTTGCGGCCGGGTTCGCTGTTTTTTGCGTGGACATGCCAGGCTTCGGAGACCGCATATCAGATGGCAGCGAAAGCGCGCTGGCCAAAGCCGGGCTTTGGCGGGGGCGGCCGCTGTTTGGCCAAATGGTGGCGACACAACTGGGTGCACTGGACCGATTGGCCGGCGATCCCCGGATCGATGCGAGCCAAATCTTCACGCTCGGCGTGTCGATGGGCGCTGCGCTGGCGCTGTGGGTAGCGGCGCTTGATCGGCGTGTGCGCGGCTGCGCGCACCTTTGCATGCTGGCTAACATTGAGCCTCTGATCGCATCGGGGGCGCATGACCGGCATGGACCCTACCTTACCGTGCCGGGACTGCTGGAGAGGACCGACATGGGGCAAATTGCAGCGCACATCGCGCCCCGTCCCCAATTCATCGGGCTCGGCGCCGAGGATCGCTTTACCCCGCCTGATGCGCGCGACCCGGCCTTGGCGCAAGTACGGCACGTTTACGGCGACGCTGACGCACTTAGGGTGATGATTGCGCCGGACGGTGGGCATTTCGAAACGACAGAGATGCGCAAGGCGGTCATAGACTTTCTGCGCCGCTCTGCAAAACCAATTGACCGGAGGGAAAAAGAGACATGCTGAAAAAGATTCTGATCACTGGGGCCAATGGCGGCCTTGGAACGGTGCTCCGCGATCGCTTGGGCGATATGGCTGAAACGCTGCGGGTCTCGGATCGCTCGGGGCTGGGTGATCCGCGTCCGAACGAAGAGAGCGTGCTTTGCGATCTCGGCGACAAAGCTGCCGTGGAAGCGTTGGTCGAAGGCTGCGACGGGATCGTTCACATGGGTGGACAATCCGTCGAAGCCCCTTGGGAAACGATCCGGCAGGCCAACATCGACGGGGTCTTTCATCTTTATGAAGCAGCGCGCAAATCCTCTGTCACACCGCGGATCATCTTTGCCAGCTCCAATCACGCAATCGGGTTCCACAAGCAAACCGAGCGGCTGGATACAACGGCTCAAACGCGCCCAGACGGGCTTTATGGTGTGTCCAAAGTGTTTGGCGAAGCAATAGCGAGCATGTATCATGACAAGTTTGGTATCGAGACAGCCTCGATCCGCATTGGCTCGTGTTTTCCGGAACCGAAAAACCACCGCATGCTGTCGACATGGCTCAGCTATGACGATCTGGTCGATCTGATCGGATGTGTATTTCGCGTGCCGCGGCTGGGCTGTCCGATCATCTATGGCGCGTCGGACAATGATGCCTGCTGGTGGGACAATTCCAAAGTGGCCTATCTGGGATGGCGCCCTAAGGACAATGCCGAGCAACACCGCGCCAGGATAGATTCCGAACAAACCTCTCCCGACTCTGGAAACGTCAACGCAGTTTACCAGGGTGGCGGTTTTTGTGGCGAAGGCATTCAAGAGCAGGACTGAGCCACGACACGGAGTTGGCCCAACGATAGGAAATAACATGCGAGCGAACAGACTACGGCAAATCTGGACACAGGGTGGGGCCACCATCAACGGTTGGCTGGCTGTGCCAGCAGGTTTTTCTGCGGAAACGATGGCGCATCAAGGCTGGGACAGTCTGACCGTAGACATGCAACACGGGGTGGTGGACTACCAACGCGCCGTCGAGATGTTTACGGCGATCTCCACCACTGAGACCGTGCCTATGGCCCGCGTGCCCTGGCTCGACCCGGCACATCTGATGAAGGCACTGGATGCGGGTGCCTATGCACTAATCTGCCCGATGATAAACTCTGCGGAAGACGCTGAAAACCTGGTAGCCTGGACGCATTATCCGCCACGCGGCACGCGCAGTTTTGGCCCGATTCGAGGGTTGCTGTACGGAGGCTCTGATTACCCCGCAAAGGCGGATGAAACGGTCGTTGTGTTTGCGATGATCGAAACACAGGCCGGCCTAGACAATCTGGAAGATATTCTGCGCGTTCCGGGGCTCGACGCAGTCTATATCGGACCGTCGGATCTGTCTTTGGCGCTCGGCTGCCGCCCGACCTTTGACGATGTTGAAAAGCCGGTGGCCGAGGCCATCGAACTGATCGTCGCCAAGGCCAAAGAGCACGGCAAGGTCGCGGGTATTCACAATGGCACACCCGAAGCCGCACTCAAACGTATTGAAATGGGTTTCCAATTCGTAACGATCTCGTCGGATGCACGGTTGATGGCCAGTGGCTCGCAAGTAGTGCTGTCGCACATGCGCGGCGCACTGCCGACATCCGGCGACAGGTCCTATTGAACCAACAAGAGGAAAGTAGCATGAGCAAACTGGGTTTTATCGGTCTCGGCATAATGGGCGCACCTATGGCCGAACATCTGATCAAGGGCGGGCACGAGGTCTATTTGCAAACGCGCAGCGGGGTTCCGGCGCATCTGACCGACGCAGGCGGACATCCCTGCGCAACGGCAGCAGAGGTCGGGGAAAAGGCCGACATCATCTTTCTGATGGTCCCTGACACTCCCCATGTCGAAGCCGTCCTTTTTGGCGAAACAAGCGTGACGAGCGCCTTGACAGAGGGCAAGACGATCGTAGACATGAGTTCGATTTCACCCATTGCAACCAAGGAATTTGCTCAACGGATCAACGCTTTGGGTTGCGATTACATCGATGCTCCTGTGTCAGGTGGAGAAGTTGGCGCCAAAGGCGGCACGCTGACGATCATGTGCGGCGGCCCCGAGGCCGTGTTCGACCGCGTGTTGCCACTGTTTGAATTGATGGGAGAGAACATCACGCTGGTCGGCGGCAATGGTGACGGACAGACCTGCAAGGTGGCAAATCAGATTATCGTCGCTTTGAACATTGAAGCGGTCAGCGAGGCGCTGCTTTTTGCCTCCAAGGCGGGCGCCGACCCGGCCAAGGTGCGCGAGGCGCTTATGGGTGGGTTTGCCTCGTCCAAAATTCTTGAGGTGCACGGAGAGCGGATGATCCAGCGGACCTTCGATCCCGGCTTTCGGATCGAGTTGCATCAGAAGGACCTCGGCCTTGCGTTGTCGAACGCGCGCGAGATGGGCGTGGCCCTGCCCAACACTGCAACCGCGCAGGAACTGCTAAATGTTTGCACAGCAAACGGCGGTGCAGCTTGGGACCATTCCGCCATGGTGCGCGCTCTGGAGATCATGGCAAACCACGAGGTGGCCTGATGCCAAGGCTGAACCGAAAGCCGTTTTGCCTTACTACGCTGAGGCTCCGTCTCGTTCGCGCAGCCTAGGGATCATCTGCGGAAAAAGGATATCCTAGTATCGCCGGTGGTTCTGTCGCAAACTTTTTGCGTGTCATCCAAGTGGCCGAGGTCCAGATTTTAG
>CAZPXE010000252.1:0-5413 GCA_964590545.1 uncultured Rhodobacterales bacterium
GATATGCGCGGTTACTTTGCCCTTGGCGCGGTCAAGCTGCTTGACCATCGCCTTCTGCATAATCTTCATGCCCTGCTTCTCGAACGCCTTTTTGGCGAAAGCGGAAATCTCCGGGTCTTCCACGGGCAGCACGCGGTCCATGACTTCAACCACCGTCGTGTCAGACCCCAGCGTGTTGTAGAAGCTGGCAAACTCAATCCCAATCGCACCAGAGCCGATCACCAACAGCTTTTTCGGCATCCGCGCAGGTTTCAACGCGTGCTTATAGGTCCACACCAGATCGCCATCGGCCTCAAGCCCCGGCAATTCGCGGGCGCGCGCGCCGGTGGCGAGGATGATGTTCTTTGCACTCAGCTCTTCGGTGCCCTTGTCGGTCTTGACCGAGATCTTGCCCTTGGCCGTAACAGTCGCCGCGCCCATCACAACCGCCACTTTGTTCTTCTTCAGCAGATGCCCCACCCCGCCAGAGAGTTGCTTGGCCACCCCGCGCGAGCGGTTCACCACCGCATCCAGATCATAGTCGATCTTTTGGGCGCTCAGGCCAAACTCCTTGGCGCGGTGCATCAGGTGAAACACTTCGGACGAACGCAGCATCGCTTTGGTCGGAATGCAGCCCCAGTTCAGGCAGATACCGCCAAGATGCTCCCGCTCAACCACGCAGACCTTCAACCCGTTCTGCGCGCCTCGGATCGCGGCAACATAGCCGCCCGGCCCTGCGCCAATAACGATCAGATCATAAGAAGTCGCTGCCATGAGAATTCTGCCTTCTGCTGCGCGTATCAAAATTAGTTTAGCATTAAACTATATTTCATAGCACAGCAATTGCAGACGGGCGCGACAAATACGCCGCGCCGAGTCCTGCATAGCAGAGTTGCGCAGAGCGCCGCAGTTAAGACGCCGCTTGCGCGTCCAGCATCCGCACCGTTTCGCCATAGCCGCCAGCGGCGAGATAGGCTGTTTCCGCCGCCGTGGTGTCGCGGGTCAGCGCGTCGTTGCGATAGGGGAAGCGGCCAAACTGGCGGATCACTTCGCGGTGCGCGCGGGCGTGGTGCAGGTTGGGCGCGCCGGTGTCTGGCATCCGTTCAAGGATCAGGCGCACGGATTGTTCCTGATCGCTGAGGCATTCCGAATGCATCATCGGCAGGTAAAAGAACTGCCGCCCGGGCTCGTCGATCTGCGTATCCCAGCCCTTTTGCACCGCCGATTTCGCCGCCGCCAGCGCCAGCCGATCAGACGCAAAGGCCTGCGCCGTCCCCCGGAACATATTGCGCGAGAATTGGTCCGTCAGGATAACATAAGCCAGCGTACCGCTTGGATAGGTCAGCCAGAGAGAATATCGCCCCTCCATCGCGCCTTCCCACGCGGTATGAAACCGCTCGTAAATGCGCGCGTCGAGCGCTGCGCTGTCTTTATACCAATCCTCTGGGCTGAGCTTATCCAGCCAGAACTCAAGAACATCTTCCGGACCGATCATCTCCGAACTCCCTTGACCGCCACCGACACAAACCTGTCACCTTACCGTTACAAAGCAATTCCCATCTGGATAGAGGGAATGTGTCACGAATTTTATCAATTCCGACATATTTGTCTCAGCTTCGCGTTCAAGTAGTTTCCTCCTCCAACGCCTCCTCAATGGCGATTTCTTGTGCAACTTCTACGGCCATTGCCCCCGCACTAGGCGAAAGCACAACATACGAGCCGGTATCTTCGGCGGCGACCGCGTCCCGCTGAGTGGCCCGGTACATGCCGTAAAGCGCCAGCGCGCCGAAGAGCAGCGTGCAGAACAGGAAGAACCCCGAAGGGCCGATGGCGTTCATCGCCCAGCCGGTGATCAGCGGGCCTGCGATGGCTCCCAGCCCATTGACGAAGATCAGACCGCCCGACGCGCCCGCCATATCGTCGGGGTCCAGAAAGTCGTTGGTGTGGGCGATCAACAGCGAGTAAAGCGGGTTCGCCGCGCCTCCCATTACGAAGGCCGAAACCAGCAGCATGGTGAAGTCGCTCCCCATGGTTGCGCCGATCACTGTGCCAATCGCGCCAAAGGCCGACACGAAAATGATCAGCACACGCCGCTCCATCCGGTCAGAGACGTAGCCGATGGGGTATTGCAGCACCAAAGCGCCGATGAAGAACATCGACACGAAGGTCGAAATTTGCGCCACGCTCAGCCCCGCTTGCGTGCCATAGATCGAGGCCATGCCGAACTGCGCCGCGAACACCCCGCCCAGCAGGAACATGCCCACAAAGCCCAGAGGCGAGTAGTGCCAGAGTTCCTTGAGCGACGACGAATGGGTCGTATCGAACGCAGGCGTGGGCGAGATCGACAGCAAAATTGGCGTGATTGCGATGGACACGAGGATCGACGGGATCACGAACAGCACGTAGCCCGATGGATCCGCCGTCACCAGCAAGCCTTGGGCAATCACAATGCCCCCGGTCTGCACGATCATATAGGCCGACAGCGCCTGCCCGCGGCTTTCATTCGTCGCGGCATTGTTCAGCCAGCTTTCCGCCGTCACATACACCGCCGAGAAGCAGAACCCGATCAGCACCCGCGCCAGCGTCCAGACCCACGGCTCGGTCACGGTGGGATACAGGATCATCACGGCCGAGATCAGCGAAGCGAGCGCCGCAAAGACGCGCACATGGCCGACGCGGCGGATCATCTCGGGCGCCATGCGCGAGCCGCCCAGAAAGCCGACGAAATAGGCCGAGATAACGATGGACATTTCCAGCGTCGAGAAGCCTTCAATCTCGCCCCGGATACCAAGGATCGTCCCCTGCATCCCGTTGCCGATCTGCAAAAGCCCCATGCCGAACAGCAGCGCCCATGCGCTTGTGATCACCTGTTTCATGGCCGTCCTTTCAAACCGGAGTGAGTCGATCCTCGCTCTCCCGCCTTCGCGCAAAACGGGCGTCGGTGTCGGCGTCAATTGCGACTAAGGCGGTGCCGTTTTCGGCTAAGGTCAGAGAATGAAGTCGCTCGCGTCCAGTTCTGCCGCAGCCACGCCATTCAAGATGACTGTACCCGCCCCACCCAAAAGGTTCAGGTCGAGCAATGTTCCCACGCCATCCAAATCGCTGAGCGCTGTCGCAAGGGCGCTCTCGAAATCCGCAGGGGACAGGTCGCCCCCTTGCAACTCGATGCGGTCACGGCCAGCGCGGAAATCGGTGATGGTGTCATGGCCAGACAGGCCAAAGAAAACAAATACATCTCGGTTGCCACCACCTGCAAGGGTATCGTCGCCACCGCCGCCGATGATACGGTCTTCGCCCATGCCGCCAAAAATCCGGTCCTGACCGGAATCGCCCGACAGGTAGTCCGCGCCAGCCCCACCGATCAACAGATCGTTGCCTTGCCCGCCTTGCAGACCGTCATCACCGCCACCGCCATTGAGCACATCATCCCCCCGACGCCCCATCAGGAAGTCGTCATGATTGCCGCCATAAAGCCTGTTCTTGCCATGAGAGCCTAGCAAGGCATCATCGCCGTCTCCGCCATGCACCGCGAACCCGACCGAACCACTGCCCCAATAGTCGTCATCGCCCGCGCCCAACCTGACCTCGCCGAGAATGACGCCATCATTGCGTATGACGTGCGCGCCGATATTGCCATTCGCATGGAGTAGAATATCACCGCCGATTTTTCCGAAATTATCTAGCGTTACGGTCGATTTATTGTGGGTAGAGGTGACGGAATGCAAGATTTGGCCGGTGTTCTCCAGAACAGCGGTCCCCGACGGGCTATCGATGACAATACCCGTTTGGATCAGCCCGGAATTGCGCAGCGTCGGTGCGTGGCCCCAGACTGCGATGCCGTCCAGCAACGGCGTGTAAATCGTGCCTGCGTTGGTGAACTCGAAGTTATCGCCGCGCAACTCAACGGCGCGCGCGCCGGCGTCAATGTGCCCGCTATTCAGCAAGGTCCCGTCATCAACCTCCATAATGACACCGGACAGGCGGGCGCTGATGGTACCGTCATTGTCAACCCAGGACGCGCCGCCAGAGACGTATACGCCCGTGTCAGAGGTTGTGATGGCCGCATTGTTCCGCAGCCCCGCATAATCACCCTCCAAGTGAACGCCTGTCGCTCCTGCGCCGATGTTCCCTGTGTTCCTGAGCTCAGCGTAATTGCCCCGCGCCATGATCCCGTTGCCCGCAGCCTGCAACCAGCCAGAAATGGTGGCTGACGCACCTTCGCCGATCATGCGAAGCCCGTCTGCGCCGCTGACAAGCGCACCAGCCATCACGACATGGTTCCAAGCGCCGGTCAGGTTAATACCGGTCGCGCCGGATGTCAGGAAGCCGGACTCGGAAATGCTCACGCTATGGTCCCCAATTGGAACGACGTCAGAGGTGGTGATCCCAGTTTGTGCCGCGGACAGCGCGCCCTCCAGCACGTAGTATACCAGCTCAAGCCCGCTGATCATGACGCCAAATCCGGGCGAGGAGATGGTGTCAGTCACCCCTGTCGTGTAGTCTGCAAAGGCTACATCTGCGATGAAACCAGTCTGCTGGCTGCCAGTGTCAATGAGGGGCACAAGATACGACATGAACGTCTCCGATCGCTGCAAGTAATGCTGCTCGGATACCGCTGTTGAGTAAAATTTGACTTAAAGCATCACGGTCTTGGCGAGCTTTACCCGCTCGGCAACAACAGCGAGCTGTCGCCGTAGCTGAAGAACCGGTAGCCGCGCGCAATCGCCTCGCCGTAGACGTCCATCATCCGCTCCCGTCCCATCAGGGCAGAGACGAGCATCATCAGCGTCGATTTCGGCAGGTGGAAATTGGTCATCAGCCCGTCCGTGACGCGGAAGTTGAAACCGGGATAGATAAAAATGTCCGTATCCCCCTCCCAAGCGGTGATTGTCCCGGTGTCGCGCGCGGCGGTTTCGATCAGGCGCAGCGCGGTGGTGCCGACGGGGATGACGCGGCCTCCGGCGGCCTTGGTGGCCATTATCTCAGCGGCAGCTTGCGGCGTCACCCGGCCCCATTCGGCATGCATTTTGTGGGTGGTCACGTCTTCCACCTTTACCGGCAGGAAGGTGCCCGCGCCCACATGGAGCGTGACGAAACTGAATTGCACGCCCCGCGCCTCCAACGCCGCCAAGAGCGCGCCGTCGAAATGGAGCGAGGCTGTGGGGGCCGCGACTGCGCCCAATTCGCGGGCGAAGACTGTTTGGTAGTCGGTCTTGTCCTGTGCATCGGCGGCGCGTTTGGCAGCGATATAGGGCGGCAGTGGCATCGCCCCGGCAGCGTTTAGCGCGTCTTGGAACGCCTCGCCCGTCTGGTTGAAACGCAGCACCGCTTGACCGTCTTGCACGTCAACCAAGGTCGCGGACAGCCCGGAATCGAACTCAATCCGCTCGCCCGGCTTCACTTTGCGCAGCGGCTTCAACAGCGCTTGCCAGTT
>CAZPXE010000253.1:0-5395 GCA_964590545.1 uncultured Rhodobacterales bacterium
TGCGGACTTAGCCAGCTTTCGCTGCAAATGCACCGAGGTCAGCTTTGGAGAAGTTGTTCAGTAGCTTCTCGACTGTGCCTCATTGCGTTATGCATTGCCTGCGCTACCTATCGGCTTAGTCTGAAATCTGATGTCGAAGGCCGTGCCAGGGCTGTTGTCTGAGACGTGGATGGATGCGCCATGAACTTCAGCAATCGCTTTGACCAAGGCCAAACCTAAGCCATTTCCAGGGCTATTCCGGCTCTTTTCACCCCGAAAAAACCTTCTGAATATCCGCTCTTGGTCGTTTGGATCGATGCCGGGTCCTGTATCGACGACGCGCAACACGGGGCCCGTTTGTGACATCTTGCACGAAATCTCTACGCTGGTGCCACTTGGACAGTGTTTGATTGCATTCTCTACCAAATTGGAGAGCATTTGCGTCAAGAGCCCGCGATCTCCCACGACATTTACGGCGCTGTCCGGCAAGTTGGTTGTCACTGAAATCCCTTCATCCTCGGCCGAGGGTTCAAACACCTCTGCGACGTTGCTGGCGATTTGTACCAAGTCCGTCGGCTCAAACCGTTCCGTGCGGTCGCGGGCCTCTATTTGTGCGATGCGCAGAAGCGCGTTGAAGGTCGATATGATTGCGTCGGTCTGCTCTAGGCTGGCGGCAACATCATCAGGTGCGATGATCGCGCTGTTGTACAGGGTTTCAAGGCGCTGCCGAAGGTGTTGAAGCGGGGTGCGCATGTCATGGGCAATATCGTTTGAAATCTGCTCCTGACTTTCAAGAAGGCGCGCGATTTGATCCAGCATTGTATTGATCTCGAGTGCGACCCGCGAAAAGTCATCTCGCGCAACGCCCGATGTCGCAACACGGGCTTCCAGATCTCCATTCGAGACGCGCGCAAGCGTGTTGGAGATCGCTAGAATGCGCTCCTCTGTCACGCGTCCGATCCGGACTCCCACGAGAAGACCCAAGATCACAACCGCCAGATATCCCACGACCAAAGCAACACCCAGAGCTTCCAGTATTTCCTCGACAATATGATCGCCGGACCCTTGGATCAGACGATACGGGCCTATCTGGTCTTCCCGCATCCAATAGTTTTCAACTTCGTCGTGAACGCCACCTTCTAGCTGGATATCCTCCACGGAGAGAATGTCAGGCAAGGGACCTTCAATCTCGATGGTCAAATTGCCGGAAAGGATGGCACCATCTGCATCGAGAAGCTTATAAACCCGCGCGTTTTCGAAACTGACTTCAGCCAATGCGTCGATCCTATTGATCAGAGCCCCGGCACCGTCTTTTTCGTAGATTTCCATGAGGGTCTTTGCATCGCCTGTCATCTGATCCGATACCCAGTCCCGAACTTCGTACTGTGTGAACCAATGGGCCAAAACAAAAACAAATGCAGACAGAATAGCGTAGAGAAACGAATACTGTAGAGACAGACGGATTGACGTGCGCAACGCCGATGGCGTCTGCCTCTTATCCATGAAGACTATACCCTGCTCCGCGCACCGTATGGATCAGCGGTTTATCGAACGGCTTGTCGATCTTGTTGCGCAAGCGGCTGATGTGGGTTTCGACAACATTTGTGTTCGGGTCAAAATGAAAATCCCACACTGCTTCGAGCAACATGGTGCGGGTTACGACCCGATCTGCGTTCTTCATCAGGTAGGTCAGCAAACGAAACTCTCGGGGCTGCAATGCAATCTCTGCACCGGACCGAGAAACAGAGTGCCGGATCAGGTCAATCTCCAGATCCGCCACCTGCAAGCGGGTTTCTTCTGCTTGAATAGGCGGACGCCGCGCAAGAGCCGTGAGGCGGGCAGATAGCTCGGAGAACGCGAAAGGTTTCACCAGATAATCGTCTGCCCCGGCTTCCAACCCATCCACGCGGTCGTTCAGGCCGCCAAGGGCGCTGAGAAACAAGATCGGCGTCGCAACCTTTGCACTGCGCACAGATTTCACAAGCGACAGGCCGTCCAGCCCCGGGAGCATCCTGTCCACAACCATGACGTCAAAATCATTGTCGAGCGCATCAAGAAACCCTTGCTTGCCGTCAGGTGCATGTTTCGTGACGTGCCCAAGGGCCTTCAGGCTGGAGCAGATATACTCAGCCGTCTCGTGGTCATCTTCAACAACAAGCACACGCATTTGCGCTCAAGCTCCATAATTTGTTGAGAATATAAGCGAAATCCGCATCGCTATGCCATCTTTGAAATATTACCGATTGGTATAGTGACAAACACCTTCCGCGCAGGCCAGCTCGCTTAACCACCACCAAAAAGGTGGGGCATATGGTTGCGGTCGATATAGAACCTCAAGGCGTTGACACGCGGGTGAGCGTGGAACCAAGTCGGCCCTTTGCGCTGACACAGGCAGATAAACGGTTTCTGCTGATCGCTCTTGGCGTGTTGCTCGTGGTGCGTCTTCTTGCAGTTTTCTGGCTTCCCTTTGTGGACCCGACAGAAGCGCGCTACGCGGAAATCGCGCGCAAAATGCTTGAGACAGGTGACTGGATCACACCACAGTTCGACTACGGCGTTGCGTTCTGGGGCAAACCACCCCTGCATACATGGCTCTCCGCACTCGGAATGAAGCTCTTTGGCGTCGGGCCGTTCGGCGCTCGTATCTTCATTCTCGCAACCGCACTTGGCGTTCTGGGCCTCGTTTTTACTTGGGTGCGCCAACACAAGGGCGCGGATCTGGCGCTTCTGGCCGTCACGGTGCTTGCCTCCTGCGCCTTGTTCTTCGGCGCATCTGCCTTCGTCATGACCGACATGACCATGGTGTTTGGCACAACACTGAGCATGATCGGCTTTTACAACTGCCTGACGGGTTCAGCCGCGCGCGGTCTTTGGGGCCGATTGTTTTTTGTCGGGGTCGCCATCGGCCTTATGGCAAAAGGGCCGGTCGCTCTGGTCATCACAGGCATCCCGTTGGTGCCTTGGCTTGCGCTGACAGGGTACTGGCGCAAGTTAAACACTCTGCCGCTCGCGTCGGGTTTGCTGATTGCGGCGGCCCTGACGCTGCCATGGTACATCGCGGCGGAACTCAAAACGCCCGGCTTTTTGAGATACTTCATCATTGGGGAACATTACGAACGCTTTGTGGTCCCGGGCTGGCAAGGTGATCTTTACGGATCTGGCCATGAGCGTCCCAAAGGCATTATCTGGCTATACGGGCTGCTGACATTCCTGCCATGGACCGTGTTTGCCGTCGCCCTGCTGCCGCGCACGGGCAAGATCATCAAACATTTACCAAATGACGGACAAGGGTGGCACAGCTACCTGCTGCTCTGGACGATATCGCCGCTGCTGCTGTTCACGCCTGCGGCCAACCTGCTCCCCGCATATGCCTTGCCCAGCCTGCCCGCAGCGTCGGTCCTGTTGGTTTCGCTTTGGGCAACGGGCTGGGGCGCACCCGGCAGAAAAACGCGTGTCGCCGTCGCGGCAGCGGTTGGGGGGCTGGGATTGCTGGTCTTGGGTCTGACCGCGCTCGCATACATTGCTCCCAACACTCTGAACCTGAGGACCGCGCGGGAGTTGGTCGCCGCTGCACGCCATGAAGATCCAGATCTTCAAGTCACCTATTGGGGACATCGCAGCTACTCCGCAGAATTCTACACCCAGGGCAAAGTCCGGTTTACGGACCGGACGGCGACCTTTGAGGCTCTTGCGGACAACGGCGCGCGCGATGCCGTGGCAATCCGTGCCACCGACGCTGAGGCCCTCGCCCCCTTGCTCGGACAGAGGTTTGACCGCATCGGTCAATTCGGACGGCATGTCTTGTTTGTTGAGCGTTCAAGTCAAGGAGATGCCCTGTGAACCAGCATATGACGCGGTCTCCAATGCCTCGAATTCAGCCTTTGACGCTGAAAGTTCCTGATTTATCGTTTGTGATCCCCGCCTACAATGAAGCGGGGAACATCTCGAAAACGGTAGAAAGGATTGATGCGGCCGCGCGCAAGATGGTGAGCAGCTTCGAGATCATTGTCGTGGACGATGGCAGCGCCGACGACACCTATCAAGAGACCAAGGCCCTTGCCGCAAACTACCGAGTGCGCGCCATTCGTCTGTCGCGCAACTTTGGCAAGGAACAGGCCATCATGGCCGGGCTGGAAGCATCCGTGGGCGCGGCTGTGGTTATTCTGGATGCGGACCTTCAAGAACCTCTTTGCCATCTGGACACGATGCTCAAACACCGCGCGGAGGGGTTCGAGATGGTCTATGCGGTTCGAAAGCAGCGACAAGATGAAACATGGCGCAAACGCGCCTTCACGCGCGCCTTCTACACCATGCTGAACATCGGCAGTGAGACCGCCATTCCAGCCAACGCCCGTGATTTCCGGCTGATGGATCGACGGGTCGTGGACGCACTCTGCGCCCTGCCTGAGCGCAACCGCTTTATGAAGGGCCTCTACGGGTGGGTCGGGTTTCGCACCAAAGCGATATTTATTGACCTCGAACCGCGCGAGGCTGGCATATCGAAATTCGGATTTCGGGGTCTTTTCAAACTGGGGCTTACGGGCCTCACCTCCTTCGCAGCCTGGCCATTGCGCGTCTGGACCGGCATTGGGATGACAATCGCCGCGTGTTCGATCTTGTACGGGCTCTGGATCGCCATAAGGACGTTGTTTTTTGGCATCGACGTGCCGGGCTGGTCCTCACTCGTGGTCGCCGTCACACTGCTTGGCGGTGTGCAGCTCATCTCTATCGGGGTGCTTGGGGAATACCTCGCCCGCGTCTTTACGGAAGTCAAAGGACGTCCTGGCTTCATCATCGCGGAAGATCACCCCTTCAACCCGGATCACCGATGATGTGGCAGCAATTGGTCAGGTTCGGAATGGTCGGTGTGTTGGCGACGTGCGTTCACATGGTGATCGGATACCTGCTGATACACTCAAACTGGCACCCCCTTTCGGCGAACATGATTGCGTTCGCAACTGCATTTATGGTCAGCTTCATTGGCCATCTGGCGTTCTCGTTCGCCGACCAGGACACGAGCGTGTCCAGCGCTTTTTGGAAATTTATGATCGTGGCTTTAATCGGGTTCGCGTTCAACGAAGCTCTGCTCGTGGTTCTCCTGTCGCTTGGTGTTCTATCGGGCATCCTGGCGCTATGCGCATCAACCAGCAGCGCTGCGGTTGTAACGTTTATCCTAAGCAAAACATGGGCGTTTCGCGCGCCCAAGACTGTGAACGCCCGGACAATACCATCCGTTGAGAAGCCAATCTAACCAATCCGCAACCACCCAAAATTTCGCGGAGAAATAGAAGCGCATTATGCAGTTCCAGAGCCTTTTGTTCGAGAGAGCGGACTTTCTTGGATTATGCAGCATCGAACACTTTGGGCTGATTTCGTTGAAAAAGTCGTTGGTTTCAATGCGTCTGTTTGATGTATC
>CAZPXE010000254.1:0-5380 GCA_964590545.1 uncultured Rhodobacterales bacterium
AAGAGCGCGAAGCGCGGCAAGGTATTTGCGATTCAACGTTTTCTCGAAACGCTATTGGGCCAGTCTACTTCCCCGCAACCTTCCGCGCGTAGTAGTCGACCATCTGGCTCACCATATCCTCTGCCTGTCCGTTGTCGCGGGCGTCTTCCAACGCGGCCAGAGGGGCTTTGGCCATGATCGTCTCAGCCCCCGCATCCTCGGCCATTCGGGCGTAATAGCCTATATCCTTCGCCGCGTTCTTGATCGCGAAGGCGAGTTGTGACGGATCGCCGTCCACCCCATACCCTTTCACGAAGTCCATCATGCCAGAGCGCAGCGGCCCTGCCGCCATCACGTCATAGGCCTGGCTGCGGTCGATGCCCATCACATCGGCCATGGCGAATACTTCGGCCATCGCATTGGCAACGGTCATGCCGAAGAAGTTGTTCAGAAGCTTGATCGTGTGGCCATTTCCGAGCGCGCCGAGGTGGAAGACGTTCTCGCCCAGATCCTCCAGCACTGGCTTGGCCTTGGCGAAGGCGGCCTCATCTCCGGCGCACATGATGTTCAGCGCCCCGTCCAGTGCATGCGCAGGCGTCCGGCCCAATGGCGCGTCGAGATAGGTGCCGCCCGCCGCCGCCACTTCGGCCCCCAGCGCTTTGGTCGAGCCGGGCAGCGAGGTGCCGAAATCAACCACCACCGCGCCGGGTTTGAGGCCCGCGATCACGCCATCTGCCCCGCGCATCCGGCTTTCCACATGGTCTGACGTTCCCATGCAGAGCATCACGATATCGCTCGCCTCCGCCACAGCCTTGGCATCTGCCGCTTCGAGCGCGCCGCGCGCGATGGCTTTGTCGAGATATGTGCGATCCCGGTTGCCCAAAACCGTCAGCGCATAGCCCTTATCCTGAAGCCGGTTCACCATCGCGCCGCCCATCAAGCCCAGCCCGATAAATCCGATTTTCGTGTCGCTCATGTGGTGTTCTCCTTGGTGTTGGGGTTGGTCGCGGCCTCTGCGCCGATGGTGTCAAAGGCCCGGTGCTGCAGGCCTTTCTGGATTTCATAAATCGAGATCGGCACATCCGGTTGCGGCTGCGGGATGCGGATCGGGATGTCTTTCAGGCGCGGCGTCAGCGTGGGCGAGCCGCAGAGCATCCGGGTGTTATAGTCTTCGATCCCGTCCCATTTGGTCATGGACCCCATGATCGGGAACGCATCGGCGGCCATCATTTCGAAGAACAGAATGCGCCGGGGCCGGTCCGAGCGATTGAGCGCCGAGCCATGCACCGCGCGCCCGTGATGGATCGACAGGCTCCCCGCAGGTCCGCTCAGCGCGACGGCATCTGTGGGGTTTAAACCGCTCTGAGACATATCGATGGCCCCGGCAAAGACCCCATCCGCGTGGTGATCATGAATCGGGCCAAGATGCGAGCCGGGATAGACCATGAGCGGTCCGTTTTCTTCGGCCATATCGTCGATGCATACACCGATGGCGAGGATATCGTCGTTTGTATGGGGATAGAAGGCATAGTCCTGATGCCACTCCACCGCTGCGCCAAAGCCTGCCGATTTCATGTTCAGCTTCGTGGTGTGCAGCCGCAAATCCGGCCCGATCAGATCGCGGGCGGGGGCGAGGATGAGGTCCGACAGCATCAATTCCCGCACAGTGTCCGAGATCAGATGCGGCAGTTTGATCCGCCGCAAGCGCGGGTCAGCGGGCGTGTGGCTGTCTTCGAGGTCGAGCCGATCGTTGGAGGCGGTGAGGCCTTTGGCTTCTTCCTCGAACCGGGCGATTTCATCGCGCAAGCGCGTCAGCCAAGCGTCCGGCAGGCGGTTCGGCAGGACGAGGCAGCCATCGCGGTTATATTGCTCGATTTGGGTCTGGGTCAGGGTTTCAGCCATGGGCGGCCTGCCTTTCTGGGCTCAAAGCGCGAGACAACTGCGCTTCGATTTCAAGCGCGGCACTCAGCGCCGCGATGCCGTCCTCGACCGTGCAAAGCGGCGCGGCGCGGCCTGCGATGACATCGAGGAAGTGATCTAGCTGCGCGTCAAGGGGGGCGGGTCCAGTTATCAGCGGTTCCGGCGTGGCGGTCGCGGCAGTCCCCCAATCGGCGCCGTGCCACACGGTCAGGGACGGGAAGGCGATGCCGCCTTTGGTGCCGGTGATCCACAGCATATCTTGCCCGGTGGTGCCGATATTGGGGTTCTCGCCCGTTCCCGCTTCAAACCCCCAAGGGCTGGCGGCGGTGTCGGCAAAGCTGATGGTCGTGGTTGCTCCGGCCTCGTGCCGCAACGCAACAGCGCCGCTGTCGATGCGGGCCGGGCTGCGGGTCGGCGTGCCCGGCAGGGCGGCGATGTCGGTGACGGGGCCGAACCACATTTGTAGCAAATCGAGGTCATGGACGAGGTTGATCATCACCGGAGAGCCATCGGTGCTGCGCCAGTTGCCCTCGAAATAAGCGCCGGGTTTGCGCATGGCCCAGATCAGGCTGGCGGTGATGGGTTGGCCGATTTGCCCGCTGTTCAGGATGTCTGAGAGAGCTTTGACTTTGGGATGGTGCCGACGGTGGTGGCCGACCAGCACAGGCACAGAAAGGCCTCGCATCCCCTCAGCTTCGCGGCGTGTCGCGGCAACGGGTTTTTCGACAAGCATCGGCAGGTTTGCTTGCGCCGCCGCGTGCGCGTGTTCGGCGTGGAGGGGGGTGGGCGTGGCGATGATGACGCCGTCTGCCTGAATGTCAGTGAGGGCATTTAGGCGAGGCACAGGCAATTCGCTGGCCACATCCGGGTCCGGTTCAATCAGTCCCACACAGGTTGCGTCCGGGTGCGCCATCACCCGCTCAACATGCCGCCGCCCGATGAGTCCACCGCCCATGATGATAAGGCGGCTCATTCGCAAAACATCGGTAGACGAGCCGCCCGGCAGCGCCGGGCAGCGCATCTCACATCCCACATCACATCACCGCCCCAATCTGCCACGGCACGAACTCATAATCCCCCAGCCCCTGCGCCTCGGACTTGCTTTGCTCTCCTGACGCCACGCGCAGGAACATCTGATAAATCTCGCGCCCCTTTTCGGCGACGGACACATCGCCCGTCAGGATATCCCCGCAATTGATGTCCATGTCCTCGGTCATGCGGGCGAACATCTCAGAATTGGTGGCCAGCTTGATCGTCGGGGCGGGTTTGGACCCAAAGGCCGAACCGCGCCCCGTTGTAAAGCACACCAGATTGCAGCCGCCTGCGATTTGGCCCGTGACCGAGGCCGGATCGTAGCCGGGGCTGTCCATGAAGGTGAAGCCAGCCGCTCGGACCTCTTCGGCGTATTTGTAGACGCCAGTCAGAGGTGTCGTACCGCCCTTGGCCGCGGCGCCGAGGGACTTCTCCAGAATGGTCGTCAGCCCGCCCTTTTTGTTGCCGGGGGAGGGGTTGTTGTCCATCGAGCCGCGATTGCGGGCGGTGTAATCCTCCCACCAACGGATGAGGCCGATCAGCTTTTCACCGACCTCTGGCGTGGCGGCGCGGCGGGTGAGCAGGTGTTCCGCGCCGTAAATCTCAGGCGTTTCGGCCAGCACGCCGGTTCCGCCTTGCGCGACAAGCAAGTCGCAGGCATGGCCAAGGGCCGGGTTCGCGGTGATCCCGGACCACGCGTCTGATCCGCCGCATTGCAAGGCAACTTTCAAAGCCGAGGCCGGGCAGGGGGTGCGGGTGGCTTTGTTCGCTTCGGGCAGCATTGCTTCGATCTTGGCGATGCCCATTTCGATCGTGCGGCGCAACCCAGCGACGTTCTGGATGTTCATCGTCTGAAACAACGGGCCTTGTTTCAGCCCGTATGCCTCAAGCAGCCAGTCGATCTGGTTCATCTCGCAGCCCAGCCCCACCATCAGCACGCCTGCGTGGTTGGGATGCTTGGCATAGCCCCACATGACGCGCTGCAACGCCTCGAACCCATCGCCGCTATCGGCCATGCCGCAGCCGGTGCCGTGGACGAAGGCGCAAACGCCATCGACATTGGGGTAAGGGGCAAGGCGGTCCGGTGTGAAGTGATCCGCGATCATCCGGGCGGCGGTGGCGGAGCAGTTTACGGATGTGACGATGGCGATGTAGTTGCGCGTGCCGACCGCACCGTTTTCCCGTTGGTAACCCATGAAGGTATCGCCTGTGGCCGGCGTGACCGGGCGCAGGTCGGTGCCGAATTCATAGGCCGCATCGGTGGCGCGGAACTCGGTGTTGTGGGTGTGGACATGCGCGCCGGGGGCGATGTCCTGAGACGCGTAGCCGATCACTTGCGCGTATTTTCGGATTGCCGTGCCCGCAGGGATTACGGCTGTGGCGAGTTTGTGCCCCGACGGGATAAGCGCCGTCGTTGTCGCATCTTCGACAGCGACGCCGACCTCTAGAGAGCGGGCGGCGGTGACGACGTTGTCGGAAGGGTCAAGGCGGACGAAGGGCTTCATGTGTCGGGACCTCCGGTTCTAGCGACGCCTGCCCCGGGCTTGATCCGGGGCCCCGCCAGATAAGGCGCGCGCTTTGTGGCGTCGAGGTCCCGGCGCAAGGCCGGGACGGGAGTGGCGAGGCAGAAGAGCATACTTAATCCAACAACACTTCCACAATCGGCGGCCAGATCAGCAGCACGGACAGCGCCAGCAATTGAATCCCGATAAATGGCAGGAACCCTTTGAAGATATCCGTCAGCGAGATATGCGGCGGGGCTACCGATTTCAGGTAGAACGCCGCCGGGCCGAAAGGCGGCGACAGGAAACTGACCTGCATGTTCATACAGAACAGCACCCCGAACCACACGGCCACATATTTGGGCTGCAACTCTCCGAGAAAGCCAATCTCTTCGATGGGAAGCCGTTTCACGATGGGCAGGAAGACCGGAATGATCAGCAGCACGATGCCGACCCAATCCATGAACGCGCCCATGAACAGAAGGATCAGCATCATCGTCAGCAGGATACCCATGGTTGGCAAGTCCGCACCGATGATCAGGTTCGCGATGTAGTTCGGCCCGCCTGCCACGGTATAGGCCCCGGCCAAGGCCGCAGCGCCAATCGTCACCCAGATGATCGTTCCGGTGGATTTCAGCGTGCGCAGCAGCGCATCCCACAGCAGGTTCCGCATCTCTTCGATCCGCAGGATGGCGGTGAACAGCGCGACGGCGCAGATCATGAAGCGGATTTCGCCGACCAGCGCAGTGCCGGGAAACAGCAGCATCGGCACCACGATACACAGCCCGATGACGACAGCAAACCACAGTCCGATCCGCGCGGAGCGGGTTTTGGCCAGATCAATCCACTCCTCGGTTGTGTGATGCAGCAGCACGGCGAGGAAGAAGACCACCAGCGCGCCCATGCCCGCCGCCTCGGTGATCCCGGTGATCCCGCCATAGATCGAG
>CAZPXE010000255.1:0-5354 GCA_964590545.1 uncultured Rhodobacterales bacterium
CGGAGCGCGGGCGCAGACCTCGCACCAAGACGAAATCTCCTTCTCATAGGCAAAAACAATGACCGCAAACCCCATCACCGACCGCCCCGACCTGCTTGCCGCGATCCGCGAGCGCTTCGCCCATGTGGATGCCTGCCCCTTCACCGGCCCCCGCGTGTTCTTCGAGAACGCGGGCGGCGCGCTGACGCTGAAATCCGCCGTGGACACCTCTGCCCAATTCGCCGCGATCCCCGACAATCAAGGGCGCGAGAACCCCGCCTCTCACGCGCTGAACGACATCATCGCCAAGGCCAAGGAAGATACCAAAACCTTTTTCGGCACCGACACGGGCCTGATCTTCGTCGGCGAAAGCGGCACCGAATTGCTGTTCCGCCTGATCCGCTCCGCCGCGCAAGCGACGCGGGGCGCGATCATCGGCTCCACCGTCGAACACCCCGCCACCCGCTCTGCCTGCACCAAAGCGGCGCAGATGTTCGGGCTGACCTATACCCAAATCGCCCATGATGCAGAACGCGGGCTGGTCACAGCCGAGGCCTATGCGGCGCAGGTCACCGCCGACACAAAAGTGGCGACGATCCTGCACACCTCGCCGGTCTCGGGCATGGGCAACGATGTGGCGGCCATCGCCAAGGCCATCCGCGCCAAAGCGCCCGAGTGTTTCATCATCGTCGACGGCATCCAGCACGCCAGCCACGGGCATATCGACCTCGCCGCCTATGACATCGATGGCTACGTGATCTCGCCCTACAAAGTCTTCTCGCGCCATGGGTACGGGGTCGCGTGGGTCTCAGACCGCCTCGCGGCGCTGCCGCATGAACAGCTGGTCGGCGGGCCGGAGCTGGCATGGGAGTTCGGCACGCGCGATACTGGCAGCTACGCCACCATGTCCGATGTGGTCGAGTATTTCGAATGGCTCGGCGGCGAGGTGTCCGACGCCGAAACGCCCCGCGCCCGCATCGAAGCGGCGGCGGCGGCGATCCACACCCATGAAAAGGCGCTGACCGATGCGATGCTCTACGGCACCGGGAACCTCAAAGGGCTGACCGAATTGCCGGGCCTGTCGATCCTTGGCGGGGCCGAGAACCCCGCGCGCGAAGGGCTGGTGTCTTGCATGGTGGACGGCATGGCCCCCGGCGATGTTGTGGCGCGCCTGAACGCCTCGGGCATCCGCACCCATTTGCGCAAACCGGACCACTACAGCGGCAACATCCTCGACCCGCTTGGCCTGCCCGGCTGCATCCGCGTGTCCCTGTGCCACTACAATTCCGAAAGCGAAGTGGCGCAATTCCTGAGCGTGATGGCGCAGATCACCGACGCGCTCACAGACGCGTGAAGCGGTTTTTCCAAAATTTCTGATCGTCCTTAACTTAGGCTTAAACCTTGGGGCGATATTACGGGTTTGTCAGCAAAGCTGATCCGCATATCACCCCATGCGGCTTACATATCGGCGTTAAAATGCACCGATGTCTAAAATGGTCAAGAATGACACCCAAAGAGGTGAATAATAATATCATGATGTTCGTATCCAACAAGCATCCACACAGTGAGATGACCGACACAGGCTAAACAGCCTGTGGATAACTGCTCCAAAAGGCGCAGTCCCCCCACTTTTTAAGGCGCTGCCCTCATAGAGGGCGCGCCTTTTTTGCTTTGTGCAGGAAAGTCAGGGTGATTACGGGGAAAATTCTATAAAAACAGATGATTGCGCCGAGGAGTGAATGCAAGTTCTTAAACGAGGTCGCGAAATCGATCACGCGAAGAACTCAGGGCATAACTCTGTTTTTATTACATAATAGTTATCCACAGGATTTCTCGTCGCCCTGAGCGGGTTTTGGCGGGACATAGGCCGATGCGCGCAGCATCAGAGCATCGTTTTTTGGCTATCAACGGGGGTTGGGGGCGCTGCCCCCTCGGCGCAGTGCGCCTCACCCCCGAAGTATTTTTGACCCAAAGAAGGATGGAGCCGCGCGGGATTTGCACCGGGCGGTGCGGTTAGCCCTGCTCTTTCAAATACGCCATCAGCGCAGGGCGCACGCTCATTTCGCCCCGGTGGCGCGCGTCGGCGATCACCTTGCGAACCTCCTCCAGATTGGAGCGCCGCAGCAGGCTTTTGACCGGACCAATGGAAGCCGGGCGCATCGACAGAGACCGCAGACCGATCGCCGCGAAGGCCAGCGCCTCAACCGGACGGCCCGCATCCTCACCACAAAAGCTCAGGGGCGTATCAGTCTCGGCGCAGCGCTCGACGATCCGTTCGATCAGCCCAAGGAAGCTGACATTCAGCGTGTCATAGCGGCGGCGCACCCGCTCATTCTCGCGGTCGGCGGCGAAAAAGAACTGTTTCAGATCGTTGCCGCCGATGGACAGAAACCCGACATCCTCAAAGAATTTGCGCGGCGCAAAGGCAAGGCTGGGCGTTTCCAGCATCGCGCCCACCTCGATATCCGAAGGCAGCGGATGGCCCAGCTTCACCTCGCGCTCAATCGCCTTGTCCACCTCGGCATGCGCGCGGGTATATTCCTCGTATTGTGCAATGAAGGGGAACATCAGCGTCAGGGGCCGCCCATTCGCCGCGCGCAAAAGCGCCTGCAACTGCATGCGCATCACGCCGGGCTTATCCAGCCCCACGCGAATCGCGCGCCAGCCCAGCGCCGGGTTCGGTTCATCCTGCGGGCGCATATAGGGCAGCACCTTGTCCGAGCCGATATCCAGCGTGCGGAACACCACGCGCTTCCCCTTCGCCGCATCCAGCACGCGGGAATAAATCGCGCTCAACTCCATGCGCCTCGGCATCTGGTTGCGCACCAGAAACTGCAATTCCGTGCGGAACAGCCCCACCCCTTCCGCGCCAGAGTTTTGCAGCGAGGGCAAGTCCGCCATCAACCCGGCATTCATATGCAGCGCCACCGTTTGCCCGCAGACAGCCGTGGCAGGCTTGTCGCGGATCGCAGCATACCGGTTCTGCGCCTCGGCCTGCATCGCCATCTTGTCGCGAAAGGCGGTCACCACCGTCTCGTCGGGGCGCAGATGGACGACGCCCTGCTCGCCATCGACCATGATGTGATCGCCATTCAGCGCCTCGGTCGTCAGCCGCGCAGCATTGACCACCAACGGGATCGCCAGCGCGCGGGCGATAATGGCCGCGTGCGAGCCGACAGAGCCTTCTTCCAGCACGATGCCCTTCAGCGAACGGTCATATTCAAGCAATTCGCCGGGGCCGATATTCTTTGCGATCAGGATCGGGTTTTCCGGCATCTCCGCCCCGGTATCACTGCCCTGCCCGGTCAGGATGCGCAGCAGGCGGTTTGACAGATCATCCAGATCCGACAGCCGCTCGCGCAGGTAATTGTCATCCGATTGGCCAATGCGCACGCGGGCGAGCGATTGCTCTTTTTCCACGGCAGCTTCGGCACTTAGCCCGCGGCGGATATCCTCCTCCATGCGGCGCATCCAGCCTTTGGAATTGGCGAACATGCGATAGGCTTCAAGCACCTCTTTCTGCTCATTGTCATCGCGCTGCGCCATCGAGAGCATCTTGTCCACGCCCACGCGCAACTCATCCAGCGCTTCGGTCAGGCGGGTGATTTCGGTGTCCGGGTCTTCGGCGACGGGGTTCACGACCACCACGCGCGGCTCGTGCAGCCAGACATGGCCCTCGGCCACGCCTTCTTGCCCCACTGTGCCGCGCGCCAGAACAGGCTGTTGATGGCGGGCGGACATGGCCGCGCCTTCACCGACAAAGACGCCGAGTTCGGTCATCTCGGCCAGCACCATGGCGACCACTTCGAGGGCGTAAACCTCATCCGCAGTGAACTCGCGCGCTTCCTTGGATTGCACCACCAGCACGCCCAGCGTCTCGCCCAGCCGCTGGATCGGCACACCGAGGAAAGAAGAATAAATCTCCTCGCCCGTCTCTTCCATATAGCGAAAGCCCTTGGCCGAAGGCGCATCGGCGGTGTTCACCACCTGCTTGCGCTTGGCGACGCGGCCCACAAGCCCCTCGCCCAACCGCATGCGGGTTTGGTGGACAGCTTCGGGTTTCAGACCTTCGGTGGCGCAAAGTTCCAGCGTGTCTTCGTCGCGGAACAGGTAAATCGAGCATACCTCGCAGCCCATCGACCCGGCCACGAGTGTCGTGATCTTGTCCAGCCGCGCCTGACCGGGATCATCGCCCGCCATCAGATCGCGCAAACCGCCCAGCAGCTTACGGCTGTCACTTTCGACCAGTTCGGCCATGCTGGCCTGCTCCCCCTCATTGGCTATGGTGCCATCATAGACCACAGCTTGCAGGGATGCGAAACGGGAAAGAACGGCTGGCGCCCAGAGTTTTTCTACTCCAAGCTGTATTTGCGCAAAAGCGGAACGAGACGTCTCAGAACCGGGGCGTGTTTATGCCAGCTTTTCCAGCTCAAACGCGTCATGCAGCGCCTGAACGGCGAGTTCCATATATTTGCGGTCGATCAGGACCGAGATTTTGATCTCGGATGTGGTGATCACCTTGATATTGATGCCATCTGCGCTGAGGCATTCGAACATCTTGGCCGCGACCCCGGTGTGCGAGCGCATCCCGATCCCAACGACCGAAACCTTGGCCACATCCGTATCTGCGACCAGTTCCTGAAAATTCAGAATGCCCCGTTCCTTGGCCTCTGCCATCGCAACCTCGGCCCGGCCCACCTGATCGGTCGGGCAAGAGAAGGTCATATCGGTGCGCCCCTCTTCCGAGATGTTCTGAACGATCATATCCACCAGCACGCCCGCCTCGCTGAGCGTGCCAAAGATCAGCGCGGCAATGCCGGGACGGTCGGCGACACTCAGCAGCGTCATTTTCGCTTCGTCGCGGCTATAGGCGACGCCGGAGACCACATTATTTTCCACGATTTCCTCCTCGGCGCACACCAGCGTGCCTGCCTGATCTGACATCTCATCTTCGAAGCTGGAGAGCACCCGCAGCTTCACATTGAACCGCATCGCCAGTTCGACAGAGCGGGTTTGCAGCACCTTCGCGCCCAGCGAGGCAAGCTCCAGCATCTCTTCAAACGCGATCTTGTCGAGCTTCCGGGCCTTGGTTTCGATCCGGGGGTCGGTGGTGTAAACCCCGTCCACGTCTGTATAAATATCGCAGCGCTCCGCATCGAAGGCGGCGGCGAAGGCGACGGCGGTGGTGTCCGAACCGCCCCGGCCCAGCGTGGTAATGCGCCCTTCGGGGCTGATCCCCTGAAAGCCCGCGACGACCGCGACGCGCATGCCTTCGCCGAACTTGGCCATCAGGTTGTCGGTCGGGATCGCCTCAATCCGTGCAGAGGCGTGGGCATCTGTTGTTTGAACCGGCACTTGCCACCCTTGCCAACTGC
>CAZPXE010000256.1:0-5342 GCA_964590545.1 uncultured Rhodobacterales bacterium
GTGCCGTCGCCAATATTCTGGAAGACGTGCGCGCGCGTGCTGAACGGCGCTTCGCCAATCCAGTTCGCCCCTTCGCCGCCCATATGCGTAAAGCCGAGCGTGTCCCGGTCCATCCACTGCGCCATGAAGTGGCAGCCAATCCCGGCATAGGCGCGACTGCCCTCCGGCACTTTGGTCGAGGAGTTATGCGGGCAGCCCGAGCAGAAATACGGCAAGCGCGCGGCGATCTCTTCGGCATTGTCGCTGCGACGTGCCTCGTCCAGCATAGCCAGCCCAGCCTCTATCCCGTCTGTGCGGCGGCCCTCTTCGATCAGCACGCGGCCCAGCTTTTCGGCAATATCGGTGGGGTCGAGTGCAAATTTCGCGTGCAGGAATTCTTCCCCGTTCTTTGTGCCGCCATAAACCCGCCGCCCGCGCCGGTCGTCAAAGATGCTTTCCTTGATCTGCACCTCGATCAGCTTGCGCTTTTCTTCCACGACGATGATCAGATCGAGCCCTTCGGACCAATCCTGAATACCTCTGACATTGAGCGGCCAAGTCTGCCCGACCTTATAGGTGGTGATGCCCAGCCGCTCCGCTTCGGCTTCGTCAATATTCAGCAGCGAGAGCGCATGCACCACGTCGAGCCAGTTCTTGCCCGCAGCCACAATCCCGATCTTCGCGCCGGGCTTGCCCCAGATGCGTTTGTCCATTTGGTTGGCGGCGCTGAACGCCTCCGCCGCATGGCGTTTGTAGTCGATCAGCCGCGCTTCTTGTTCGACTCGGTCATCCACAAGGCGGATACTCAAGCCGCCTTCCGGCATGTCAAAGGACGGGACCACAAACTGTGCGCGGTTCGGGTTTCCATCGACAACCGATGTGACCTCAATCGTGTCTTTCATCGTCTTGAGCCCGACCCAAAGCCCCGCAAAGCGCGACAAGGCAAAGCCATAAAGGCCGTAATCAAGGATTTCCTGTACCCCTGCCGGGCTGAGCACCGGCATATAGGCGTCTATTAACGCGAATTCGGATTGGTGCAGCGCCGTCGAGCTTTCCCCGGTGTGATCATCGCCCATCGCCACCAGCACGCCGCCGCGCGGGTCTGTCCCGGCCATGTTGGCGTGTTTGAACACATCGCCGGTGCGGTCCACCCCCGGCCCTTTGCCATACCAGAGGCCAAAGACACCGTCATACTTGCCCTCGCCCCGCAGTCCGGCCTGCTGCGCGCCCCAAAGGGCGGTGGCGGCCAAATCCTCATTCAGCCCCGGTTGAAACAGAACGTCAGACTCGCGCAGCACCTTTTCGGCCCGCGCCATCTGCATATCGACCGCGCCCAGAGGCGAGCCACGATAGCCTGTGACATGGCCTGCGGTATTCAACCCCGCCGCCCGGTCCATCGCCTTTTGCATCAGCATCAGGCGCACCAGCGCTTGCGTGCCGTTCAATAACACTGGGGATTTGGTCAGATCGAATCGATCATTCAAAGAAACCGCGTGCTTGCTCATCAGGCGCCTCCCGTCGTCTGGTTGGATTGCATCACTTCTGACCATGATAGGTCACAAATGCTGACCTGACTACAGTTTTTCGTTTTTCCCCGTCCCTACCCGGTACCGTTTCGAAAAATTTCGTTTATCAAGGGGCATCACGCACAAAATCAAAAGATCATGGACTGGGACAAGTTACGAATTTTCCACGCCGTCGCGGATGCAGGCAGCCTCACCCATGCGGGTGATCGGCTAAACCTGTCGCAATCGGCTGTCAGCCGCCAAATCCGCGCGCTGGAAGAATCACTGAACACGACGCTGTTTCATCGGCACGCACGCGGTCTGATACTGACTGAACAGGGCGAATTGCTGTTTGACGCGACCTCGGCCATGAACCGCCGCTTGGATACGGCTGCTGCACGTATTCGCGACAGCGAGGAAGAGGTGTTTGGCGAATTGCGCGTGACGACGACGACGGGCTTTGGCTCCATCTGGCTCGCACCGCGACTAAACAAACTTTACGAGCTGTATCCCGACCTCAAGATTGACCTGATGCTGGAAGAAAGGGTCCTTGATCTTCCAATGCGGGAAGCGGACGTGGCGATCCGCATGAAGGAACCAAGTCAGGCCGATCTTGTCCGCAAAAAGCTTATGAGCGTGCGCATGGCCCTTGTTGCCGCTCCTGAATATCTGGAAAAACACGGCACGCCAGAAACGCTGGATGATCTGCGCCATCACCGCCTGATCTGCCAAAGCCCGGATTCGGTGCAGGTGAGCGCCGGTCTGACGCTGGTGCAAGAACTGCTTACCTATGATGTGCGCGCTCTGCTGACCGTGAACAATTACTTCGGAGTTTTGCAGTCAGTTGCACATAATTTAGGCATAGGTGTTTTGCCCGATTACGTGATGCTCGAATATCCGGCATTCGTGAACGTGTTGCCTGCAATTCAATCAGCCGAAGTGCCCGTTTTCCTTGCCTACCCCGAAGAATTGAGGCATTCCAAGCGCGTAGCCGCCTTCCGGGACTTCGTGCAAGGCGAGATCAGGACCTACCGCAAGCAAGCCCGCGAGGCGGAAATGGGGTAGCTACCTCACAAGCTATGCGCTGAGCGCATAGCAGGATTGTTCATATTTTGTTAGTTTACGCCTTGATGGAATCAGATGCCGTGCATAATTCGAGGTCATGGCGGCGATGATGGTTCTTTTACCTCTCACCTCCATACCTCCCTGTTGGACTGGCCGAGCCTTGCGCTCGGCCTTTTTTTTTCAACGTCGCGCTTTGCATCGCAAACGCAACACGCAGGCGTGTAGCGTGTCTCCCGAACACCCGGGCGCTACATCCGGTTACAATTCTGGGCGGGTGCAGGGACACCGCCCAGACCACCTGCCCTATGGCTCTGCGCCTACCCGATCATCCAGCGGCTTTCTTTGCAGCCTTGCGCCGCGCAACGGCGCCAGCCGCAACGAGCCCGGACACCAACAGAGCGCCGCCTGCAGGTAGCGGAACGGGCGCAGCGATCTGCTCAATCGTGATACGCGCGATGTTGAAACTGCTTGCATCGCCAAAGAGGTTCTGGCTCGGAGCCGTAGTGAACCCTGCCGCTGTTTCCAATCCAGCATAAAGCCGAAGTTGCGCGAACTGCTCATCTCGGATTTCGCCGTTTTCATCCGCCAGGCTGCCCAAGGACGGATCATTCGGATCTAACAAGGGGTTAACACCCGGAACACCCGCAACGAAGGCTGGGTTTGCCATCGGGTCGTTAATTTCGGTGCCGGCGTCATACACATCAATCCCGGTGAGTGTGATCGTCTGCGGGCCATTGAAGTTGCCCATTCCGTCAAAAATCTCGATCGCTTGGTCCGAGCCAATAAAGAGATCGTTCGACGGAATAATCATGGAAAGAAAGGTGAAATACCGTTGCGCAGCAGTGTCCGTGACCTCGATGTCTTGCGTTACACTTTCACCGCCAAAGATAGGACGCGGGCCATTTGCGCTGACAAACGGAAAGCCGAAACCGATCGAGCCCGTCGTCGCTGCCTGCCGTTCACCGGCGAGCGTGGCTGCACTGCCAAGTTCCGCCAATTCCCGAACCCCTTGGCTCGCCGATGCGCCTTCGTCAAATGCGTCAAAGTTTTCGTCATGCAAAGCACCATACAGAGGCGTGAGTGCAAAGCCTGTCGGCCCGGCGGTATTCTCGACGGTAATGCGAAGCGACGTGGCAGCGGCAGGCCCTGCCAGCACGACGGCCAATATCCCTGTCAAAACGTATTTCATGAGGATCTTCCTAGTTTCAATCGCACGCCAGCAGGTCCGGCGCCCCCATCGCAAAACAGCGATACGAACATGCCTAACCGCAGCGAAAGCCCCTGTTTAACAAACATTTTTTGACGTTCTTACACGTAGCCGAGAGAGGTTTGTGAACACACTTCAATGTGATCGAAGCCTGAGAATCCAAATTTGGCGGACAATTTCCACCGTTATTCGAATTTACCGGTGCAATACTGCGAAAAAACAGGCATGATCCGACACTTGCCCAATTGATGTCCTTGCTGCACTTTGCAACGGAGTTGGGGCAAGGGGGCTGATATGCTGTCACTTTTTCGTTTTCTGGTTGTATGTATTGCAACTATTTGGGCGCTCAGTGCTGCTCCCGTCGTGGCGCAAGTCATGTTGTCAACGGGGTCATCAAGCAGCGAAGATACGGCCGTGACGTTGCCAGACACCCTCACACCAGAGGCCGCCAACGCCCTGCTCTCTCGTCTATCAGACGTTGAGGTGCGCCAATTGCTGCTCGACCAACTCAACACTGTAAGTGCCGAAGATGAGAAAACGGCCTCAGCGCTAGGTGATTTCCTCTATCATGCGTCAGGTGGCGCACTCGCCGCGGTCACGATTGCCATCGAACGCGTGCCTGATCTCTTTGCCGGACAAGCCCTCGCGTTCCGAAATTTCTATACCTCCATGGGCCCCGACGGGCTTTTGCGCTTCGCATGGCTCTTTGCCCTCGTGGTGATCGGCGCATTGGTGGTCGAGTTTGCCTTCCGCTACATCACCCGCGGATGGCGCCAATTGGCCCCGGTGACAGAGGCCGAGCCGCCCCTGCGTTCGACCATCTCCGGACTGACCAAACGTCTGGTGGTCGAGATCGTCGCGGTCGGCATCTTTGTGCTTGCCGCCACCTTTATATCCGGGCGGATCATGCCCGAAGAATGGGGGCCACTTGCTGGCCTGATCGGTTTCAACCTGATCGCTCTGCCTCGCATCGGCGTCGCAATCGGGCGCTTCTTCATGGCTCCGAACAACCCGGACTACCGGCTGGTCCATGCCACGGACCGAACCGCACGCAACATTGTTTTCCACAATTTCTGGATCGCACTGCTGATCGGTGCAGGTCAGTTCTTTGTCCAGTTCAACGCGATGAATGGCGTGCCGATGGGAACCACACGGCTGGGCTTCTGGATCAACCTGTCGGTTCACTTGTATCTTGCCCTGCTGATCTGGCGCTATCGCCGCGAAATGACCGACATGATGCGCGGGCCGAATGAGGTAACACCCGCCGAAGAATGGGTCTCGCGCGCCTATCCTTACTTCGTGATCGCCGTCTCGGCGGTGATGTGGTGGATCGTCAACATCATGGTCAGCTATCAAGCCTTCGGCCTGCTCGGCACCGCGCCGCACTATAAAACAATGGTGCTGGCCAGCTTTGCCCCTGCAATGGACACCGCCATTCGCGGCCTTGTCCGTCATCTGGTCCCACCAATGGCCGGGGAAGGTCCGGTTGCCGAGCGTGCCTATCACGCCACTAAACGCTCCTATATCCGGATAGGCCGCGTTGTGGTGTTCGGGCTGGTGCTGATGACAGTGGCCGATTTCTGGGG
>CAZPXE010000257.1:0-5315 GCA_964590545.1 uncultured Rhodobacterales bacterium
CGAGGAAGTGGCGCGGGTCGCGTCCCTGACCAAGCTCGAAGGCAAGCCGCTGCCTCGACTGACGGATGGGGTGCCGAAGCCCGTGATGACCCCGATGCAGCGGCGCATTCAGGCTGCACGTCGGACCACTGCGGCGCTGGGCTACAATGAATGTGTGACCTACAGCTTCATCGACAAAGCCTCTGCCGCGCTGTTCGGCGGCGGCGATGATACGACGATGCTGGAGAACCCGATTTCCACCGATATGAGCCATATGCGCCCCGCGCTGCTGCCCGGCCTTTTGCAAGCGGCAGCCCGCAATCAGGCGCGCGGCTATATGGACATGGCCCTTTTCGAGGTTGGCCCCGCTTTCCACGGCGGCGAGCCGGAAGAGCAGCATGATCTGGTCACAGGGCTGCTGATCGGCCGCACCGGCCCGAAGGATGTGCATGGCGCGTCGCGTGCAGTGGATGTGTTTGACATCAAAGCGGATTGTGAGGCTGTGCTGGCCGCGATGGGCGCGCCTGCGAAGGTCCAAGTCTTACGCGATGGCCCGGCATGGTGGCATCCGGGTCGGCATGGCAAAATCTGCCTTGGTCCCAAGAAAGTGCTGGGGATCTTTGGCGAGTTGCACCCAAAAGTGCTGGCCGAGATGGACGTCAAAGGCCCGGCGATGGCCTTCACCCTCTGGCCCGGCGAAATCCCGATGCCGCGCAAATCTGGCGCGTCTCGGGGGGCGATGACGGTCAGTGATTATCAGGCTGTGGAGCGCGATTTTGCCTTTGTCGTGGCCGAGGATGTGGCCGCGCTGGACCTCGTGAACGCTGCTGCGGGCGCGGATAAGGCGTTGATCCGCGATGTGCGGGTGTTCGACGAGTTCATCGGTGGCAGTTTGGGCGAGGGGCAGAAATCGCTCGCCATCACCGTGCGGCTTGAGCCGACCGAGGCGACGCTGACCGACAAGGATATTGAAGCCGTGTCCGAAAAGGTGATCGCCAAGGTCACCAAGGCGACCGGCGGCGTCTTGCGCGGCTGATCGCGGTGGACTTTTGGCGTGCGCGGTACAGGTTACCGCGCAGCAAGATTTGTAGAAAAGGACAGAACCCGTGGCCCTAAACGTTTATCTCAGCGGCGAAATCCACACCGATTGGCGCGAGCGGATCATCGAGGCCTGCGCAGGGCTAGATGTGACGTTCAACAGCCCCGTTACCGATCACGCGGCAAGCGATGATTGCGGGGTCGAAATTTTGGGCGCAGAGCCGGACAAGTATTGGCACGATCACAAGGGCGCGATGGTCAACGCGATCCGCACCCGCAAGGGGTTGACGGACGCGGATGTGGTCGTCGTGCGTTTTGGCGAGAAGTATAAACAGTGGAACGCGGCCTTTGATGCCGGATATGCGGCTGCTTTGGGTAAAAGCCTGATCATCCTGCAACAGCCCGAGCATGACCACGCGCTCAAAGAGGTTGATGCAGCAGCGCTGGCCATGGCGCGGACGCCGGAGCAGGTGGCGCAGATCCTGACCTATGTGCTCAAAGGGACGCTGCCGTCCTGAGCCGCCAATAGGCCCTGCCGCCTGCGCCGCAGGGCCCTTGCCGGACTAGTCGCGGGCCGGGATCGTCATACCCTTTTGAACCGCCGGACGCTCTTTGAAGCGGTCCAGATAGGCAACGAGGTTCTTGTGATCCTCCCAACCAACCGCGTCTTTCGCGCCATAAAACTCCAGCGCACCAAGCCAAGGGGCAATTGCGATATCGGCGATAGAGTAGCTGCCCGTGATCCAGTCGCGGTCGCCCAACTGGCCGTCTAGCACGGCCAGAAGCCGTTTGGCTTCGTTCAGGTAACGCTCTTGTGGGCGTTTGTCTTCCCATTCGCTGCCCGCGAATTTCCAGAAGAAGCCAAGCTGTCCGAGCATTGGGCCAAGTCCACCCATTTGGAACATCAGCCATTGGATCGTGTGGGCGCGCTCGGTCGCAGTTTCGCCGATGAACTTGCCCGACTTTTCAGCCAGATAGATCAGGATCGCGCCGCTTTCGAACAGACCAATCGGCGCGCCATCCGGGCCATTTGGGTCAATGATCGCGGGGATTTTATTGTTGGGGTTCAGTGATAGGAATTCGGGGCTTTTCACATCGGCATCTGCCAGCGTGACTTTATGCGCCTCATAGGCCAGCCCAGTTTCTTCCAGCATAATCGACGCTTTCACGCCGTTGGGTGTTGGGAAGGAATATAGCTGAATGACGCTGGGGTCTTGGGCGGGCCATTTTCGCGAGATAGGGAAGTCGGAGAGATCGGCCATTGCGGTTTCCTTATTGTTTGCGGGCACAACCTATTAGTTTTTCCCCTCAAAAACAGGTTCGGAGTTGTGCATTCCTGTGCTAGCGATTGTTCAGCGGCGAACAGAATGAAAACACGCCGCATAACCAGTAGAGGGAACAAAGTAGAATGCTTAGTGAATTCAAGGACTTCATTGCCAAAGGCAATGTTATGGATATGGCCGTCGGTATCATTATCGGTGCGGCCTTCACGGCGATTGTCACATCACTTGTGGGCGATTTGATCAATCCGATCATCGGCCTTGTCAGTGGCGGCGTCGACTTCACGAACAACTATGCCGTGCTGGGCGGAGAAGTGGCCGCGGGTGCCAGCCTGGAAGCTGCGCGCGAAACCGGCGCGTCTGTCTTTGCGTATGGCGCTTTCATCATGGCCGTTATCAACTTCCTGATCATCGCCTTTGTGGTGTTCATGTTGGTTCGTTCGGTTAACAAGATCAAAGAAGCCGCGGCCAAAGAAGAGGCGCCCGTTGAAGAGGCACCCGCAGGTCCGTCCGAGATTGATTTGCTGGTGGAAATCCGCGACGCGCTTGCCAAGTCGTAAGCCCGCGATCTTTCGCATGCAGCCGCCGTTCCGAGACCATCGGGGCGGCGGTTTTCTTTTGCGCGGCCCGCTTGCAAGATACTTGCGTCTGCAAGGCCAAGAGTGCATCACATCGGCGTAAATGGACCTGGATGACACCGATAAACGCCTGCTACAGGCGCTTCAGCGCAAGGGGCGGCTGTCGAATGGGGAGTTGTCCGAGCTGGTGCATCTTAGTCCCTCAGCCTGTCATCGCCGCGTGCAGCGCCTTGAAAGGGCGGGTTTTATAAAAGACTACGTGGCGCTTTTGGACGCGCGCAAGCTCGGTGTGCCAACCACTGTGTTCGTGGAAATCACCCTGAGTGGTCAAACCGATGATGTGCTGGATGCATTTGAAAAAGCGGTCGCGCGCATCCCGGACGTGCTGGAATGTCACCTGATGGCGGGGACTGCGGACTACATCCTGAAAGTTGTCGCAGAGAATACCGATGACTTCGCCCGCATCCACCGCCAGCACCTTGCCCGCCTGCCCGGTGTTGCGCAGATGCAGTCTAGCTTCGCCCTTCGGACAGTTTTCAAGACGACAGCGCTGCCGGTTTAGCTCTGTGGAAAGAACCGCTCTCGGTTTACGGGGTTCAGGAAGATAAGCAGCGCGAAGACCGGGAAGGCGAATTCGTAGACTTCCCAGTTTCGGGCCAGCGGGATGGACGCCACGAAACCAGTCCAGATCAGCGCCAGCGCGGCCATATGTTTGGGCGGCACGGGCACGGCCAAGGCTTTGCAAAACACGCGTGCCCAGCCCGCGATAGGGTAGACCAACGGCAAAACGACCAGATAGGACAGCAGGATCAGCGACAGAGCATTGCCGAATACTTCTTCGGCCAAATGGATGTCTCCAATCACCAAATTGTGCAGGTTGGTTTCCCCTTGGTAATTGTTTGCCATAAAGAAATCAGAGCTTTCGATGCTGAAGATACGCTGACCCCAGCTGACTTCTTCCCCCGCCGCGAAGAAGAAGGCGAGCGCATAAAGCGCCAAAAGCCACCGCGAATAGCCCAAGGCTCGGCGCGCGTGATCCGCTAAAACCAAGCATGCACAGAACAGCAAAATCGCAGTGGTATACTCGATAGGTCCATCTTCTACGGTGAAAACCGTGCTGAACATGTCAGGCCGCAGTAGCACGAAATAGAGCGTTGCTAGGGCGCCAATTGCCAGCAAAGCACGCAGCGCCCAGGTCAGATTTGAATTGTAGTACATCGCGGCTCGGCCCTATCCCGGTCACAAAAAAAACGCACCCGGGCCGGGCCGGGCGCGTTTTGGTGTTTCATGCCAATGCATTGGGCTACTTAAAGCAGACCTTCGCGTTGGGCTTTTTTGCGTGCCAGCTTACGGGCACGGCGGATCGCTTCAGCTTTCTCGCGCGCTTTTTTCTCGGACGGTTTCTCGAAATGTTGCTTGAGCTTCATTTCACGGAACACGCCTTCGCGCTGCAGCTTCTTTTTCAGGGCACGAAGCGCCTGATCGACATTGTTGTCACGAACACTAACCTGCATGTGGTTTTCACCACCTTTCTAAGTTGAGTTGCAAGGATTTGCAGGAGGTGGCCATATAGCAAGGTCAGATTGGCTTGTCTACCCGCTGCGCAAGATGCGGCAAGGCCGCGCGTAGCATTGTTTGATTGCTAAGGCGGGACTAGGTTAGCGGCAAAGCTAAACGGAGCGCGCAATGACCAATGACAGCATAATCGACCGGCTTCTGGACGCGGCGCTGATGCATGTGGCCTTTGACGGCTGGTCCGAGGCGACGTTCAAAGCTGCCATCGCGGATTCCGAGGTCGACGCAACGGCAGCGCGCACGGCCTGCCCGCGCGGTGCGGTCGATCTTGCGCTCGCGTTTCATGCACGCGGGGATGAGGCGATGCTGGAGCGGATCACGACCGAAGACATGTCCGCCATGCGCTTTCGCGACCGGATTGCCGCCGCTGTGCGGTATCGGCTTGAGGCTGTGGAGGACAAAGAAGCCGTGCGCCGCGGCACGACGCTGTTTTCGCTGCCGCCCTATGCGCCGGACGGGGCGAAGGCGATTTGGGGGACGTGCGATAAGATTTGGACCGCGCTTGGCGATACGTCTGACGACGTGAACTGGTACACCAAGCGCGCCACGCTCTCCGGGGTCTATGGGGCGACGGTCCTGTTCTGGCTGGGCGATGATTCTCCGGGCCACGATGCGACATGGGCCTTTCTGGATCGACGCATCGACAATGTGATGCAGATCGAGAAAGTGAAAGCGCAAGTGCGGGAAAACCCATTCCTGAGCCGCGTGATGGCGGGGCCGAATTTCTTCCTGTCGAAGATCAAAGCGCCGAACCGGATGCCGCGCAGTGATCTGCCGGGCAGTTGGACGGCCCCTCGCGGGTAAGGATCTTCTGCGCAGTGTGGCACGGACTCAAGGCCGAAGGCCGCCGTGCCAAAGCCAGACC
>CAZPXE010000258.1:0-5266 GCA_964590545.1 uncultured Rhodobacterales bacterium
GAGGAAAGCCTGAAAGAAGTGAAGCAGGCGTCAGCTTAATGTTACGCATAATTGCACTCATCTTTTTCTTTCTCCCTGCCGTCACCTTTGCGCAAACTACCGTCGTTCGCTCCGGCGAGCATAGTGGCTTTACGCGCCTGGTCCTGACCTCGGTTTCCCAAGGCAGTTGGAACGTAATGGAAACAAGCAATGAAATCCTGATAGACTTGAAGCGCGAAAATCCATCCGTTGATACATCTCAGGCTTTTGATCGCATCAATCAAACTCGTATTCAGTCCATAAATGTGGAGCGTTCGATCGTCAGGCTGAAGAAGGCATGCGAGTGCGGAGCCAAAGTTTATGAAGCTAACAGCGATCTGCTCGTCATTGATGTTTTTGAAGATCCTCAACTCTATAATGCAGAAAACGCAGAAATTCCAACTCCGAACGAGGCTGTTGCGGATGTACCTTCTACGGCGGAGCTAATGATTGAGAGTCTTGACGATGATTCTGGCGAGAGCCAAGTCAATCTACAAATTCAACCTGTTCCAGTTGAAAAGGAAACTCCAACGCATACAGCACAGGATCTTTCCGAATTACGTCATGACATGAGTTCTGAGCTTGCTGCGGCGCTCACCCGCGGCCTTTTGAACCCAGATCCTGCCGGTTCGAAGAGCAACCGAAACTTAGAAAGTCCTTCCTCTGGCGCCGCTCAGGGCAGAGTAGAACAAACTCTGTTTGGTTCGGACCAAACGACATCGCACCTCCACAATTTGAATGCACAATTGGCTACAATAATGCCAGGTAAGAAAAAGAGTGCCGGGCGTGATTGCGCCGTCGGCAGTGCGTTTGATATCGCATCTTGGAAGCCCGAGGAGGAGTTCTTGGTAGAATTGTCCAATTTGAGGCGCGCATTGTATCAAGAGTTCGATATGGTTGACGAAGCCGTTGCTTTGGAACTGGCGCGGCTTTATGCATATAGTGGGTTTGGTGCTGAAGCACTATCTTTGATCGCACTATCCGGCAGTACGGGTAGTAAAGAGAGTGCCATAGTTACTATAAGTGAGTTTCTGGAATACGGTACAGTATCTGAAATCTCTGGTGGGTCAGAATTAATATATTGTGAAAATGCAGTCTCGCTTTGGTCCTTCTTGGCGGTTGGCGATTCAGTTTCCTTGAACGGATTTGATGAGAAGCCGATCATTAGAGAATTCATGAAACTTCCAAAGAGTTTGAAAGCCTTAGTTGCCCCCTTATTGTCGGCGCAATTCAGGGAGATAGGATTTCAAAATGCGGCTTCCTTGGTTTTGAGGGACGTGAACCTGCATCTGGACGAAGAGATTGATAGTATAAAGCTGGAAGAGGCTCGCTTGGAAACGCTTGAAAAGGGGATGGATGAAACGGCGGAAGTATACGAAGAAGTTGCCAAGGGGGATTCTCTGGCAGCACCTATAGCACTAGCGGAATTTATCGACTTCCACGTTGAAAACAAAAAGCCAATTAGCAAAGATACAGCCGTTTTGGCTCAAGCCTATGCAATGCAATTCCGAAATAGTGAAATTGGGCCGCGACTGGTTGCTGCGCACATTAAGGCCCTTTCCAGATCTGGTCAGTTTTTTGAGGCTGTGGAGCTATTTAAGGAGAACAATGGCGAAGACGACAAGTCAGACGAGATACTTGATACGATATTGTCGTCGGTGGCCTATGATGCAGACGAGATTGATTTTCTTCAAATTGTGTTTGATCAATCTCTTTTTGAAGAGTCCAATATTTCGCCTGGTACTGTGACAAAGTTGGCTGAACGCCTTCAAGAAAACGGGATGTGGCAAAGATCGAAGGAGATTTTGGATATGGTGCCGGAGGATGAAAAATCTGAGGAGAGCCAGGTTTTGCTGGGGAATTACTACCGCCATAGCTCTAATCCCGCGGCCGCACTTCCTTTGCTTCAAAGCGTTTCATCGCAGACGGCGATGTCCACCACGGCGGATATCTTTTTTGAAAGTGGCGATTTTGAACGGGCTCAGGCATTGTATGAAGAGGTTGAAAACGCCCAGCGTTCAGAAATTTCATCGCGTTTGATGGAGCTTGAAGATCAAATCGCAACTGTGACCTCATCACCAGATCGTACAGGCCTAGGCAGAAGCTTGGAGAGTGCGAGCCAGCTTTTGTCGGAGAGTGAAGTGACGCGTTCAAGTTTCGCGGCTGGCCAATAGTATCTCAGCTTCCGCGATAAGTGGTGTAGCCGTACGGCGACAAAAGAAGCGGAACATGGTAGTGTTGGCTATCGTCGGTAATGCCAAACCGGATAGGCACCTGATCAAGAAATTTGACGTTCTCAGATACAAGGTTCGTCGTTTCAAGGTAGTCGCCGCAGAAAAAGATCATTTCGTAACTGCCAACCTTGAACTTCTTCTGAGAAAGGATCGGCTCTTCAGTGCGCCCATCGACGTTGGTTGTGGCTTCTGCAATCTTGCGATGTGAATTCCCGGACACGCGATAAAGCGCAATCTTTATGCCTTCCGCTGGGCATCCACGGGCTGTATCAAGCACATGAGTGGTCAGGTATCCGTCAACCATTGCATCCCCCATCAAGTTTCCGCACAGATAAAGCAGCCCCGAACACATTGGTAAAGGCCCTGCGATGACGACCGCCCCGCGCTATCCCCGCAACATGATTGGCTACGGCCCGGCCCGCCCAAGCGCGCAGTGGCCAGACAGCGCCCGGATCGCAGTGAATTTCGTACTGAATTACGAAGAAGGCGGTGAGAATTGCGTGTTGCACGGCGATGCGGCGTCCGAAGCGTTTCTGTCCGAGATTGTGGGTGCCGCCCCTTGGCCCGGGCAGCGGCATTGGAACATGGAAAGCATCTATGAGTACGGCGCGCGAACGGGGTTTTGGCGGTTGCACAAGCTGTTCACGCAGGCAGCCATTCCGCTGACCATTTACGGCGTTGCCACCGCACTGGCCCGCAGCCCGGAGCAAGTCGCAGCGATGAAGGACGCGGAGTGGGAGATCGCCTCGCACGGTTTGAAGTGGATTGATTACAAAGACTACGCGCCTGAAGCGGAGGCGGAAGATATCCGAAAGGCGATTGCGCTGCATACAGAAGTAACCGGGGCGCCGCCGCAAGGGTGGTACACTGGGCGTTGCTCTGTCGACACGGTACGGCTGGTGGCTGATACAGAGCAGCTTTCTTATATTTCAGATACTTACGATGATGATATCCCCTATTGGCTGAACGTGTCAGGGCGCGAGCAGTTGATCGTGCCCTACACGCTGGACTGCAACGACATGCGCTTTGCAACGCCGCAAGGGTTCAATTCTGGCGATCAGTTCTTTGCCTACCTCAAGGACACGTTTGACACGCTTTATGAAGAAGGCGGGCAGATGATGTCGATCGGGTTGCATTGCCGCCTCGTCGGACGACCCGGACGAATTGCGGCGCTGAAGCGTTTCGTCGAGTATGTTCAGAGCAAGCCACAGGTTTGGTGCGCGCGCCGGATTGACATTGCCGAGCATTGGGCACGCGTTCACCCGGCCCCAACGCAACGGCCGCCGCGCCCGTCGCAGATGTCGATCGAGCAGTTTGTCGAAGCCTTTGGCGGGATTTACGAACATTCGCCTTGGATTGCAGAGCGCGCATGGGCGTTAGAGCTTGGGCCGGCGCATGACAGACCGGCCGGGATCGCCAATGCGCTTGCGCGTGTGTTTCGCGGCGCATCAAAGGAAGAGCGGCTTGCGGTGCTCAAAGCGCATCCGGATCTGGCCGGGAAACTCGCTGATGCAAAGCGTTTGACCGCTGACAGCACGGCCGAACAAGCCAGTGCGGGGTTAGATGCGTTAACCGATGCGGAACGCACCCGTTTCCAGAAACTAAATGTGGCCTATATTGTTAAGAACGGCTTTCCCTTCATCATCGCGGTGAAGGACTATAACAAGCCGGAAATTCTGGCCGCATTCGAGCGGCGTTTGACCAATGACACTGCAACTGAATTCGAAGAGGCCTGTCGTCAGGTCGAACGGATCGCCCAATTGCGACTGGAGGCCATGGGATGAAGGATGATCGCAGCCTAGCTCCCGAGCGCAGCTATGCCTTTCCGCCCGGTGGTTTGCCGGGGCAGTCGGAAAGCCCCGAGGGCCGCGCGATTTTCACAGATGCCTATGCGGTGATCCCGGCAAACACTCAGCGCGATATCGTCACCTCGTTCCTACCCGGTTGGGAAGGTGCGCGAGTTTGGGTGCTGGCCCGTCCATTGAGCGGTTTTGCAGAAACCTTCGCGCAATATGCGGTTGAGGTCGCGCCTGGTGGCGGGTCGCTAGAGCCGGAGCCGATCACCGATGCGCAAGCCGTGATTTTCGTAGCCTTCGGCGAGGTGCAACTGACGCTGATGGGCGAGTCTCATATCATCACGGCAGGGTTCTATGCGTATATCCCGCCCGGTGCGCGGTGGTCGATTTTCAACACCGGCGATGCGCCGGCGGGCTTTCATTGGGTGCGCAAGAAATATGTGCCAGGGCTTGGAGTTATGCTGCCCGACCCGGTGGTGATCCATGAACGCGACGTGCCGGCAGTTTCGATGCCCGATTGCAACGGGGTCTGGGCGACGCAGCGTTTTGTGGACCCGCTGGATTTGCGGCACGACATGCATGTGAACCTCGTCAATTTCGAACCGGGCGGACGCATCCCGTTTGCCGAAACCCATGTGATGGAACATGGGTTGTATATCCTGCAAGGCACTGCCGAATACCTGCTGAACACGGATTGGGTCACAGTCGGACCGGGTGATTTCCTATGGCTGCGTGCGTTTTGCCCGCAGGCTTGTATCGCGACGGGGGATGAGCCGTTTCGGTACCTGCTGTATAAGGACGTGAACCGGCATGTCCCTCTCTGACATCCGGGCAGAGCCGCTGACCGCGGAGGCTTTTGCGCCCTATGGGCAGGTGATTGAAGTGGCGGGTTCGCCGGACAAGATCATCAATGCTGGGAAGTGCGGCCGGTTTCACGACCTCGCCGAGATGGATTTTGGCCCTCAAGGTCGCGCCGGGATCAGCTTGTTCGACGCGGAACCACGCGCCTTGCCCTATGAATTGACGTTGCTTGAGCGGCATCCCGATGGATCGCAAGCCTTTGTGCCAATGACCGAGCATCCGTTCCTTGTGATCGTTGCACCGGACGAAGGTGGCAAACCGGGCAGGCCACAAGCCTTTTTGACCCAGCCGGGCCAAGGGGTGAACTATGCGCGCGGCACATGGCACGGAGTGCTGACGCCACTGCACGCTCCGGGC
>CAZPXE010000259.1:0-5263 GCA_964590545.1 uncultured Rhodobacterales bacterium
GCGATTGTGGGTTCCGGTTTGGTGCGGGGAGCCGGGCGGCGCATCAGGGTCCTCCCAGCACGGTGACGGGCAGGTCTGGAATGCCGCGCGCGATGACCAGAGCGTCGGTCAGGGCTTGCGCGCTGGCATCTTGCGTGACGCTGATCAGCAGCGCGCTGCCCTCGGCGGCGCTGAGTTGCGCTTTGATTGCCTCGGGCGTGGCTGCGGCGCCGTTCAACGTCATGCCATCCGCGCTCAGGCGCAAGAACAGCAGCTTGGCGGGCGGTGTGCTGGACGCGGCGGCGCTGCCGCCTGCGGTGATCTCAACCTCGGCAAAGCGCGAGAAGGTTGAGGACAGCATAAAGAACAACAAAAGCAGGAAAATGACGTCAATCAGCGGCGTCATCGACAGGCGTTTGCGTCTGCGCGTGGCCTTAAGCGACATGGGCTGCGGCCCCTTGGGGCGCGGCGTTGATCGGGGCGAGGATCGTCGTGAGGGCTTTTTCAGCAAAGACCCGTTCTTTTTCCATCCGCGAGTCGAACCACGACAGGACAAGCGAGGTCGGCATCGCCACGGCAAGCCCGACAGCGGTGGTCAGAAGCGCAACCCAGATACCGCCCGCCAGCAGCGCGGGATCGACCGAGGACCCGGCATCTTGCAGCGCCTGAAAGGCTTCGATCATGCCAAGCACGGTGCCGAAAAGCCCCAGCAACGGGGTAAGTTGGGCCACACTGTCGAGAAGGCGAAAGCCTGTCTCCAACGTCTCAAACCGCGTTTGCGCTTCGGCTTCGAGGCGGGCGCGCAGGTCTGGCGCGCGGGGCGCTGACAGGGCCAGATCGACCACGGGGGCGAAGTAGCTGGTTGAGGTCTTGAGCGCGGCATGGGTTTGCGCGGTGTTGCCCTCATCCCAAGCAGACAGCGCGGCTTTGATCGCCTTGTGACGGCCCACGCCTGCGGCGCTGAACTGCCAGAGTTTGAAAAGGATCACAGCGAAGGTGATAACCGACACCCCGATCAGCACCATGACAACAGGCCCACCCAGCTCGAACACGCGGCGCAGCGGATCAAGAATGAGCACGGCTTAACCCTCCAGCCCAATATCGACACGCGAAGAGAGTCCCAGCGCCTCAAGACAGGTGCCCGAGGCTGCACCGCCAATGGTGCAGGTGCTCAGCCCATTGACCAGCACTTGACCAAGGCGGTTGCAAGACCGATCCGGCACCTGAAACTGGCGCACGCGGGGGCGGCCCGCTGGCAGCGCGCCAAAGTCGAACAGCGTCAGAAGGACAACCCCCCCGCCTTCTGAGAACAGCACCGTTTCGGCGACGAGTTGGTCGATGTCGCGGGTGGTTCCGTTGGACAGCACAAAGGTCAGGCGGCAATTGTCGCCGATTGTCTCTGCCGCGTTCAGTTCCAGTGTCAACGCGGGCGCGTCTTCGGCCAAGGCCGGTGCGGACAGGCCGAGGGCGAGCGGTATGGCTAGGTTACGGATCAGGTGCATGTTTGGTCCTCCATAGCGATGTGAGAGCGCCCGGACCTGTCAAAATCCGGGCGGTCCCCATCAGAATTTGTAGGTTGCGGTGAGTTGGAAGGTGCGGCCCGGATCGTTCAGCGGCACGATGACCGCGTTATTTTGCCCGTCCGAACTGCGGCGCGCATAGGTTGCGTCAAACACGTTGCGCACATCCAGCCGCACTTCCAGATCGTCCATGCGCGACGGGGTATAGCTGGCATAAAGGTTCAGCACCTCATAGCCTTCGATCACGCTGGTGGGGTCTGCGTCATTGTCGAAGGTTACTTCGCCCGTGCCGCCAATGGCCCAATCGTCATTGATGTCCCAATTCGCCTGCAAGGCCAGCACTTTACCAACCGGGCGGCCCCGGTAATAGGAGCTGGTGCCAATGCGCTCACCATCCTCGGTCACATCCGCATCGGTGTAGTTGGCGCGGATATATGCGTTGCCCCAATCATACCCGAGCGAGACGTCGAACCCTTCGGAGACCACATCATTGGTCGTACCGCGTGTCGTGCCCCTGCCGGGCAGAACCCGCGCCAGATCATCAATCTCGGTTTTGAAATAGGCGGCGGTGGCGGTCCAACCGTTTTTCTCGAACCGCAAACCGATGCGCCGCGCTTCGGCGCGGGAGGCCGTGAAACCGTCATAAGTCCAGGACGATCCACCAACCAGCGCGGCTTCGCCCAGCTCATACCCGCCCCATGTGCTCGCCAGCCCGGCATTCAGCGTCCACGCATCACTCAGGACGAAATCGACAGAGGCGTTTACGCTCGCACCATCATCGCTGAACGTCTCGCCGTTGTGACCGGTGAAGGTCTGCCAATCATAGCGCGCGCCATAGGAAAATGAGAGCCGCTCGCCCACATCTTGCCGGACTTGCGCAAAAAGGCCGACACTATCCAGCGTCTCACGCGCTTGCGCCGCGCCGCTGCCTGGGTCCAGTGCGATGGCCTCTTCGTTGAAGAAATCAAAGCCGGCGGTGATCGTGCCGGAGGCGATGGTGAACCCGTTCTTGAACGTTCCCGACAGGCTCGTGTTTTCACCCGCCGCGCCAATGGCGTTCACGTCCTGCGCGTTGCTCGACAGTTGGAAGGTGGGGTTCCACATATCGGTGGGCTGGGTGTTGGTATAGGTCAGCGTGTAAGAGCTGCGTTCCGAGACGCCCTTGGCAAGAAACGTATCCAGCGTCGTCAGCCCGCCGAAATTGGACCGCTGCGAGGTGAACCCGTTGCTGCGGGTCTGAGTGGCGCGCTCACCAATATCGGTGGTTTGCGAGGCGGCGAATTCCAAGCGATGCCCGCCTGCGCCTTCATAGGCGAATTTGGCAAGGTAATCTTCAAGGTCGGCATTGGTGCCGGGAACGGTTTGCCCATCGCCGTCTTCATGATCGGACCCGTTGCGGCGGGTACCGCTGAGCAGGTATTCGAAGCCGCCCATGCGCCCATAAACCGATGTGATCGTCCCCAGACCCAAACCGTTGGAGCCATAGCTGAGCTTGACCTGACCACCGAAATTATCGCCATCTTCCAACAGGTCGGCCACATCCTTGGTCTCGTAAGCGATTGCGCCGCCCACAGCGTTCGGACCCGCATCCGCCGGGGCAAGCCCACGGCTCACCTCGACACGTTTGAGCAGGCCGGGGTCGAACAGCACGTTGCCATTGTGGTGGAACGCACCCTTGTTCTGGCGCGCGCCGTCGATGGTGACCGACAAGAGGCTTTCTTCCAGCCCGTTCACGAAGACTTTCTGTGCCGTCGCCGAACCGCCAGAGGCCAGGATCGAGCTGTCGCCGTTGAACACCTCTGCCAGTGTGGAGGGATTGCGCTCTTCAATCTCGTCTTGTGTGACCTCGTCATTGCCGAGCAGCGCCTGCGCGTCATCTGACAGGATGCGCAATTCGTCGAGTTCGACCGGGTCTTCGTCGGTGGATTGGGCAAGCGCAATGGTCGGGGCGCAAAGCGCGGTGGTCAGCAAAAGCGCTGCCAAGCGGGTGCAAGTCATGTCCGTAACCTCTTTGTATTCGCACAGTAGAGGCTGGGTCGCGCCCATCGGCGCATCGGACCTTGCTGATTTGCAGCCGTGCATAAGCCCCTTGAAATCGGTGATCAAGCGGAATACTTGACTTATTTACTAGGAGAAAGAAAATGACATCAGAAACTCAGACATCCACTGGCTGTTTTAAAACCGACAACGCCAGTAAGTACTTGCAACAATTGTGCAAACATTTCGGACATAAGGTTGGCTCACAATTCGATACCACAACGGGCCGGGTGGATTTCCCGTTTGGTCCGGCGACCATGGCCGCCTCTGACACGGCGCTGGAAGTGACGGTCGTGGCGCCGGATTCAGATGGGCTTGCCCGCGCGCGCGGGGTCATCGACAGCCATCTGGCGCGCTTTGCGTTTCGTGAGGAATTCGAAGCGATGGAGTGGGTTTAGCCGTCGCGACCTGCTAGTCGCGAAACCGCTGTGCCTGCGCGCGGGCGCAGTTTTCCAGCACATCGAACAGCGCCAAACTGCGCTGTCCCTGAACAAATGGGTGCGGGCCGGAACGCACGGCCAAAGCCTTCATCTTTGCCACCGTCCCGGCGCGCATCGCATGGTTGGACAGGATAACATCCACCCCCGCCGCACGCGCGCGCGCGCGCATCATCGCAGCCGTTCGCGCATAGGTCTGAAATAGCCGCGGATCAGTCCCGAAATTAAAACCCGTCCCGCCCCATAGCATCGCGGTATGCGCTTCATCCCCGTCCTGAAGGCGGAAGATCGGTGAGATCGTTCCCGGCGTATGTCCCGGCGTAACGTGGACGGTAAGCTCTGAAACGCCAAAGCGCAGCACTTGCTTGTCCGTCACTGTCGTCCCCCTTTTGGGCGCAGGACCGAAGCGCGGATGCTCCCCAAGCGTTGCGATCAGATCCCAATCCGGCGCGCTCATCATCACATCCACGCCAAGGCGGTCTGCGATGTAATCCGCGCCGCCATAATGGTCGCCATGCCCATGGGTGACCAGCACGTGCTTTATGGCTTTTGGGTCAAGACCGAGAGAGTCCATACCGCCCAAAATGACGGACTGCGCTTGTGCGTCCGTGGTCAGCCCATCAATTAAAATGTAACCCTCTGGTGTTCCATAAAGCCAGGCTGTCACCCGACGCGTGCCGAGAAAGTACAAATTATCAAAGACTTGCATCGGAGGCAGCGATTGCGACAAGGCCAGCTTGCGCCTGCTTGTCTGAACCTGCGCGCTGTTCCCGGATGGTTTTGGCCGGGCCGAACGGGGCAGATTCACGTTCCGTATGTTGCTGGTCAGATCGCAAAGTGAGGCGTAACCGCGAAACCCAGACGCGGCAGCAGCCAGCCCGCGATCCACGTAGTCCTGCGCTGTAACTGACCCATCTGCTTCGGCTGAAACTGTGAGTGGAGCCAAAGCCAACCAAAAGGCGAAACTCGCATGCTTCCGCATCTGCATGCCCCTTCCTGATTCTTTTTGTCGGAATAAGGGCTGCCGCTGAAAACCGCAAACAGCGCAAGATTATTAACATAAACCCAGTTATCACAGGTCAGTTGCGCAAAGGGGCGAAACCCTGCGCTACCTAAATTTGGGGCTTCTGTCCCAGTTGAACTTGCAGGATGTTTGCCTTGTACCCCTTTGATCCGCCCGAGAGCGTTCTTGGGCAAGACAGACAGGAGTTCAAATGGGGCGACGAAGGTCGGTTTTGCGGACAAAATGGACCTTCACCTTGCGCTCCTGAATGGTCGCTTTGGGACTTT
>CAZPXE010000260.1:0-5226 GCA_964590545.1 uncultured Rhodobacterales bacterium
TCTTCTCGACCGCACCAAATTCCCTTGTAAACTATTGATTTTTTGGCGCAAAAAGTGCCGTCCAGAAATGACCCCCAAATAGCCCCTAGCTTTGTGTGAGATGCTGGGGGCTGTCGTGGGTTCTATTCCTACTTCGTATTGTTTCATCTGGGGTAGCCGCAATGCGCTTGGCGGCTTTTACGCGCCCACATCAAAACTCTGACACTCTTCCCCAAGACGAGTTGCGCAAACGATCAAGCCGGAATTGAGCCGGATCAACGATTGGCTCGGACCCTGTGATCAAATCGGCCACCAAATGCCCGGCCGCTGGCCCAATGCCAAAGCCATGACCGCTGAACCCGGCCGCGAGGACAAAGCCCGGTAACTCTTCGGACGCATCAATGACCGGCACGCCATCAGGCGTGGTGTCGATGTAAGCTCCCCAGCTTGCGGTGACTGCGCGCCCCTCAAGCCCCGGCAAAAGCCGGCGGGCACGGGACAGCGTTTCATTTATGATGGTTTCGTTGGGGGCGGGATCAAGGGTGCGCATCGCCTCCATCGGCGTCGGGCGATCCAAGGCCCAGCGTGCCCGCGTTTCATGTTGTGAGCGCCAACCCTGCAACCCACCCGGTGACAGCGCGCGCCAGCGCTTTGCGAACATGGGCAAGAAATCAGATGCAAATCGCAACTGCTGCGCCGTTGGATCGACCTGCGCCCGACCGCTGATTGCCAAGTTGACGCTGCCATCCATGCGCCCGGTGACCGATGCCTGCGCCGTATGTAGCGCATACGGCAAGTTCTGAGCGCCCGGCGCAACTGCCAGTACCGACGATCGCACAGAGGATTGCGGAAAGGCGATGCCGAGCTGGTTGCAAAATGACGAGGCCCAAGCCCCACCTGCCATGACCACTTGGCGGCAGCGAAGCTCGCCTTGCTCTGTCACAACGCCGGAAACAACCCCACCCTCGGTCAGAACCCCGCGTACCGCGCAGTTTTGTAGGACGCAGCCACCAGCGGCGAGGACGCCCCTCGCGATCATCGGCACCGCCAGCGACGGGTCCGCAACGCCGTCGCTTTCCGAGAAAACGCCGCCGCGCCAATTTTGCCCCGTGGCCTTACCGCGTTCTTTGGCTTGCGCGCTGTCGAGCACATGGCTGATGACGCCTTGGCTTGCGGCGAAGCGGCACCATTTGGCCCAGTTTTCTATCTCGGCATCATCGTTGCTGAGATAGAGCAAACCACAACGACGAAATCCTAGGTCCGCGCCCAGTTCTTGGCGAAACTTGTCCCAAAGTTCCAAAGCCTTTGTTGCCATCGGAAGTTCGCGCGCGTCCCTGTTTTGCTGACGGCACCATCCCCAGTTTCGGCTGGACTGCTCTGCGCCCACCATTCCCTTGTCGATGAGGACAACCGGCACGCCGCGCCGCGCCAGATAATAGGCTGTTGTGACGCCGATGATGCCGGCGCCGATCACGACGACTTCTGTTTTGGCAGGCAAGTGGCCTTGTGTTTCGATCCGCATCAGAGGGGCAGGCAAAAGGTGAATCCTCAATCTTGATTGGCGGTCAGGCTTGCTGCCCGTACCCTGCATTTAGGCGCCTCAATCCAGCAAACCTGTCGATCAACTGGTGGTCTTAAGTGTCAGTGATCTACGCGCCCTTTGCCATGGCCATAATCCTGACGTTCAACGACGGGGCGAGCGGCGCAACCGGGTGTATCCAATGAGCGCGGCCGAGTTCGTAGGGTTTGCTGGCAAACATCATGCTAACCAAGAGCCTGACTAAAAAGTGCAAATCGGTCATGCGGTGCGGGGCCAATCCCGCGCTGCATTGCGTGGCCCACGCCGACAGAGGTAAGCCCAAGCCCTTCGATCCAAGCGACAAGGCCAGCGGCTTCGTCTGTATCAAGTCGGATGAACTGTCCATCTTGGCCGTCTGCCGCAGCCAAGATCAATGCCTTGGCGGTCTGCGCATCCGGCGCGACAACCGGGCCGATCACTTGGCCGCGGCCAAAGCTGCGACGGGCGGAATAGCCATTAATCTGTCCGTCTGCATTTTGCGCAATGAAGACGATACCGTTTTCAAAAAGCCAATGCATGAGTTTGCCCCGATCACCGCCAAAGTCGCCGCTTTCGAGGGCGATGAGTGACATGAGGTCTTCTGGTAGGGCTTTGCGAATGGGCATGGGCGGGTCTTCAGCAAGGCTGTTCGCGGGAAAAGCGCTCAGATGGCCCTGCAACTGAATGGTTTGGCCGGTCGCCTCGAACCCTAGTTTTTCGTAAAGCGGCAGCCCTTCGGCCGTCGCCACAAGCCGACAGCATCCTGTCGCTGGCAGTGTTTCTTGCATCAGTTTGCGCCCAATTCCCCGGCCTTGATGGGTTGCACTGACAATAATCATGAACGTGGCTGAAACATCCGCGCCGAAATTCGCCGCAAAGGCAGTGCCAACAACGCTGTCCCCATCTAGGGCTACGACGCCGCGCCCAAGGTCAAGCAGCATCGCCCAATCTTCGGTGCGGTGGGGCCATCCAACAGCTTGCGACAGAACATGCGCGGCCACGAGATGCGCAGGCTCGAATGGCGCAAAGGTCAATGTTGTCGTCATAGGCGGCCCTTCTTGGTGTACTTTCGATTGCTTTTTGCGCCCGTATCGGCGGCCTTATGCATCAAAATATGGCGAGACGACAAAAGAAACTACCAAAGCAGACGGGCTTTGCGGGGATTTGTGTCATTGCATTGATGCGGCAGGGGCGAGGATCAACTGACGGGCGTTCTGCAACTTATCGCGCCCAATGAAACGCGTTGCGTTCTGGCACAATTAAAGGGGCCGGGCCACCATCCCGACTGATCCGATGCAGGCACGACATCGAAATGACCTGACAACAGTGTTTCCGCCCGCTCCGCCGCGCCAATGGTCGGAAATAGGTTTGAGCGATCACCTTAGGGGTCGGCTATTCGATGAACGGTCGCGCGCTGTTGCACACGATACGTTTGCGCGAATGATACGTTATCGTCGCTCGGGCGGTCGGCCAAGCTGGCAAAGCCAACCAGTTCATTCCAAATTCCCGATGCTGCAGAGGTGATAGTTATATTCGCAAACGCCCTTGCCACTGCGCGTTTTTGCAAGCGGCGACCGTTCCATTCAGCGAAAGATGCTGCAGCGCGGTTAACTTTCGCACAATCTGCTCTGGAGCAACTTCAAGTCATTGCTGTGCGCGCCTCTTCGCGGGCTATGCTTTGATAACATCAAAACAGGATATGCCGATGCCCAAGCGCGCTAAATTTGTAACCTTTGACTGCCATGGCACGCTCATTCATTTTGATATGGCGCGGGCGGCGCGTGATTTGTTTTCTGATCACTTGGATGCCACTGGAATGGAGGCGTTCATAGCCGACTTTTCGGTCTACCGGCGTGATGAAATCATGGGCGCGTGGAAACCTTACCGCGAAGTCGTGTCACGGTCTCTGGCACGGACATGCGCAAAATATGGTGTGACTTGCACCGAGGATATGGTGGACGAGGTCTATTCCCGCGTGCCCACATGGGGGCCTCACCCGGATGTGCGCGAAGGATTGGTCCGTGTCGCGAAACATATCCCATTGGTCATTCTGTCAAATGCGATGGACTCGCAAATCGTATCGAACGTGGCCAATATCGGCGTGCCATTTGCCCATGTTTTTACAGCTGAAATGGCACAGGCCTACAAACCCCAACTTAAGGCCTTTGAATATATGTTTGACCAGTTGGGTTGCGGTCCGGAAGATGTCGCGCATGTCTCGTCGTCCTTCCGCTATGACCTCATGAGTGCAACCGATCTGGGCATTCCCACACGTATCTGGGTGGATCGCGGGCATGAGCCCCATGCGTCTGGCTATGCAACCCATCAGATCAGCGATATCGGCGGTCTCGCTGGTGCATTGGGTATCTAGATGAAGCTCGAGTCCTATTGGACCGATACAGCGCCCAGTTTTGAGGGCGGCGCATCAACATTTGCGCCCCGCTACGATGTGGCCGTGGTCGGGGCTGGTTTTACGGGCCTGTCTGCCGCGCGGTGCTTGGCAAAGGCTGGCAAACGGGTTGCAGTTCTCGAAGCAGGCAACGTTGGCTCCGGAGCATCAGCTCGCAATGGGGGCCACCTTAACAACGGAATGGCCCACGGTTTTGGCGCCGCCGTTGACCGTTTCGGGGCAGATCGTGCGCGCCGTTTGTATCATCTGTATGATGCTGCAATCGACATGATCGAGGACCTCATCGAAGAAGAAGGAATCCTGTGCGATTTCCGGCGATCGGGGAAACTCAAGTTTGCCTCGAAACCCGGCCACGTCGCTGCGCTTAAGGAAAATTTCGATCTGATCCACAAGGAGGTCGATCCCGATACGGCCTTTTTGACAGGCGATGCGTTGAAGGGCGAACTTAAGACCGATGCGGCGTATGCTGGCATTCTTTACCGCAAAAGCGCGATGATGCACATGGGGCGCTACCTTATGGGGCTGGCCGCCGCAACATCACGTCATGGCGCTGATATCTTTGAAAAAACGCCGGTTCACCGAGCAAATAAGGATGGCGGTCTTTGGTCTCTTGAAACGCCGTCTGGCCCTCTCGTGGCGCAGGACGTCATCATCGGAACCGGCGCTTATAGCTCAAAGGTTCCCGGCGCATTTCCGGCGTTTTCCCGACGCCTCGTCCCTGTTGGGAGTTTTGTTCTTGCCACCCGTCCTCTGAGTGCGGACGAAATCTCATCTTGCGTCCCGGGAAAGCGCACATATGTCAACTCGCTCAACATCGGCAGCTATTTTCGATTGTCCGACGACGACCGGCTGATCTTCGGGGGGCGGGCCCGCTTCTCGGCCAACAGTAATCCGCGAAGTGACCACGCCTCGGGCCAAGTTCTGCGCCGAACGATGGAAACCATGTTCCCTTCGCTTAAGGGCATCGAAGCCAGTCATTGCTTTGGTGGTCTCGTTGACATGACCCAAGATCGTCTGCCCAAAGCCGGTCAAATAGAGGGCATGTGGTATGCCATGGGCTATTCCGGCCACGGCGCGCAGCTTTCGAACTTGCTGGGTCAGAAATTGGCAGAGTGCATTTTGGGAACGTCCAACAACCCGCTCGATTTCATGGAATGGCCCCCGATTCCGGGGTATCGGGGCAGACCATGGTTTCTTCCAGCAACAGGGTTGTACTTTCGTTTGAAAGACTTTTTTACTTAGAGCGGGCTTTTTTGCACAAATGCTCCAATAGATTCCC
>CAZPXE010000261.1:0-5221 GCA_964590545.1 uncultured Rhodobacterales bacterium
CCACCCCCGAAGATTACGCCCGCTTTGCGGACTGGTGCGTCAACACGCGCGGCTACAAGGCTGTTAAGCTGCATGGCTGGATGCCACCGGTCCCGGGCGCCCCAGATGTCCGCAAGGATTACGCCGCCTGCGCCGCTGTGCGCGAGGCGGTCGGCCCCGATATCCCCTTGATGCTCGACCCGCACCACTTCTATTCGCGGACCGAAACGCTGTGGCTTGCCAACAAGCTGGCAGAGCTCGATTTCCGTTGGATGGAAGAGCCGATGGAAGAGGCCTCTATGTCGTCTTACAAGTGGCTCCGCGCGAACACGCCGCTGAACATCCTTGGGCCAGAGACCATGACCGGCAAACACTGGACCCGTGCCGAATGGGTGAAACACGACGCTTGCGACATCATCCGGGCGGGTGTCTGGGACGTGGGTGGCATCAGTCCCGCGCTAAAGGTGGCGCATATGGCTGAGAGTTTTCACATGGCCTGTGAAATCCACGGCACAGGTGCGGCAAACCTGTCGGTCGCCTGTGGCATTGGCAACACTAGCTTTTATGAGCGCGGGCTATTGCATCCCTTTATCGACTATGACGTTCCCAAAGCCTTCCAGCACCGTATCGACGACGAGATGGACAGCGACGGCTATGTCCACGCGCGCGCCGAACCTGGTCTGGGGCAAGATCTGAACATGGATTACATCGACGGGAACCTGGTCAATTGAAACGCACAGACACACGCCTTGCCGAGGTCCGGATCACGCCGATTGCCTTCCGTGACCCACCGCTTCTTAACAATGCCGGGTGCCACCAACCCTTTGCGCTGCGCTCGATCATTGAGGTGGAAACGGAAAGCGGCTTGATCGGGCTGGGAGAAAGCTATGGCAACCCAACCTTGCTGGAGGGTGTACGAGCCGTGGCGCCAATGCTGGCCGGGATGGAGGTTACCGATCTCAACGGGTTGTGGGCGCGGGTTACGTCCTCGGTCAAAGACGGTGTCGAAGGTTACAACACCGGGTTTGGACGCCTGATCCCGCGCATTGTGGCCGCCATCGAAGTGGCAATGTGGGACGTGTACGGCAAGGCCTCTGGCCGCAGGGTCTGTGATCTTTTGGGTGGCCAAGTGCGCAAAACGGTGCCTTATTCGGCCTATCTGTTCTACAAGTTCGGCACCCATGCCGATGGCGCAGAGGATGCGTGGGGCGAAGTTCTGACCCCGGAACAACTGGTCGATGAGGCGCAACGGTTTAAAGAACTGGGCGGCTTTGATGCGATCAAGCTCAAGGCTGGTATACTGTCCCCCGAGGAGGAAATAGCCGGTTTGGAGGCCCTGCATGCGGCCTTCCCCGATGCCCCTTTGCGGATCGATCCAAACGGCGGATGGACGGTCGAGACCACGCTCAAACTATTGCCGCAACTCGAGGGGTTGATCGAATACCTCGAAGACCCCTGCGTCGGCATTGAGGGCAACGCCCAGATCCAAGCGGCCACGGATATCCCGCTCGCCACCAATATGTATGTGGTCACCCCCGAACATTTGCCGCCTGCCATCGCTCAGGATGCATTCCGGGTCATTTTGTCGGATCACCACTATTGGGGCGGGCTGCGGGCCAGCCGCGAATTGGCGCGCATCTGCGAGATCTGGGGGCTGGGCCTGTCGATGCATTCCAATTCGCACTTGGGCATCAGCCTCGCGGCGATGACCCATCTGGGTGCGGCCACGCCGAACCTGAGCTATGATTGCGACACGCATTACCCTTGGCAAACCGAAGAGGTCGTCGCCGAAGGACGTTTTAGCTTTGAGAACGGTGCGCTGGCTGTGCCCGATGGTCCGGGACTTGGCGTCACTTTGGATCGCGACGCGTTGGCGCGCCTGCATCAGAATTTCCTCGATTGCGGATATACAGAGCGCGACGACGAGACCGAGATGCGCAAACACCAGCCCGACTGGGTCTTTGGCCGGCCAAAGTTCTGATCGTGCCTACAGACCCGCCCCGCTTGATCCGGATGCACCCGGCGGACAATGTCGCTATTGTGGCAAATGCCGCTGGCCTGCCTGAAGGTACGGCCTGCCCGGACGGTCCGATCTTGGTCGAACGGGTACCTATGGGCCACAAAGTCACGTTAAACGATATCGCACAGGGCGGCGAGGTCAGGCGCTATGATGTGGTCATCGGTCACGCCACCCACGAGTTGCCTGCCGGCTCATGGGTGAACGAAGCATGCCTGACCCTGCCAAAGCTGCCGGACACAGACAATTTGCCGGTTGCGACGCGTGCAAAACCGCTGACCCGAGCGTCCAGCGGGCAGACCTTTTTGGGGTATCGTAACGCCGACGGATCGGTCGGCACGCGCAACCTTCTTGCGGTCACGTCAACCGTACCTTGCGTGACAGGCGTGCTGGCGCATGCAGTAGCGCGGATTCATACGGAACTGTTGCCGCATTTTCCCAATGTCGATGGCGTGCTATCGCTGGAACATAGTTACGGCTGCGGCGTTGCCATCGACGCGTCGGACGCCGACATCCCGATCCGGACGCTGCGCAACATCGCTGCCAATCCGAACTTTGGCGGCGAAGTGATGACCGTCAGCCTCGGGTGCGAAAAGCTCCAGCCATCGCTGCTGTTTCCGGACGTTGACCTGCCCGAACTCGTGCGCTTTCAGGATCCGGCGCATAGCGGTTTCGACAAGATCGTCCGCAGTTTGATGGAGACCGCCAAAACCCATCTTGAGCGGCTGAACGTACGTCATCGCGAACCGGTCCCGGTGTCGGAACTTGTGGTGGGCATGCAGTGCGGCGGCTCTGACGCGTTTTCTGGTGTCACAGCGAACCCCGCCCTTGGCGTCGCAAGCGATATGATCGTGGCGTCGGGTGGCACAACGCTGTTTGCCGAAGTCACCGAAGTGCGGGATGGAATAGATCAACTGACTGCGCGCGCTGCAACGCCACAGGTGGCAGCGGGCTTGGTGCAATGGCTGACGTGGTACGATGCCTACCTCGCCCGTGGCGGCGTCGACCGTGCCGCCAATACCACACCGGGCAACAAGGCCGGTGGGCTGTCCAACATCACCGAAAAGGCGATGGGATCGATCATCAAATCTGGCACTGCGCCCATCAACGGCGTCGTGGCACCTGGCGCGCGCGCCGACAAACGCGGTCTGCTATTTGCCGCAACGCCTGCTAGCGACTTCATTTGCGGCACGCTCATGCTGGCCGCGGGCGCGACTGTTCAGGTGTTCACGACCGGCCGCGGCACGCCCTACAGTCTGGAGGCCTTGCCGACGCTCAAGGTCTCGACGAATTCCGATCTGGCGCACCGTTGGCACGATCTGATCGATATTGATGCGGGTCCGGTGGCGACAGGCAAGAGCAGCCTCGAAGAGATGGGTCAGCACATATTCGCCCAGATCATTGCTACCGCATCGGGTGCGAAGACCTGGGCCGAACACCACCGCACGCACAATGCGTTAACAATTTTCAATCCAGCACCCGTGACGTGATGCGCCTGCAGGTGACAGAGGCCTAAGCCGCAGATTTCGCCTAGCCCTGCGTGTTGCTACACGCCCTTTACGATCCAGCGATAGCCCACTCCCCGGTACAATCATGTGGATATGTGGGTTTTGGGGATGATTATAACAAAGCTGCAGGTCATTCCGTCCAATAGCTCCTGAAAATCAGGCCGTGCGGCGGGGCCGTTAGAGATATCGACGAGCATAAGTGAGCCTTCAGGGCGAATACCAACCGCGCCAAGCCCTGCAGACTGCCCGGTTGTCTCGGCCTCGTACAGAGGTTCCGATAGATAGAGCCTAAAGCGAAAGCGTCTGAGCCTCTGTGAGGCCACGCAAAGGCCAAAACTCCAATCGAACTCTTATTTGTCCACGCGCGCTTTTTCTTCGGTATCGGACAAAACGGCTACGATATCCATCGTAGTGGCCACGCTGGCAATGCAGCGTGCAGTTTGGCGAGAAAGCGTCAGTTGATAAGATGCAAGACATGAATTGTAAGACGCGGCAATTAGCCGAAGTTGCAACCCAGTTTAGACAACACGCCTTGCCCAAAACGGTTACTGACGAAGCTTTAACCACAAGTGTTTTCGACCAATCATCTCGCTGTTTAGTCTTTTAGAATGCTTGTTTTTCTCAGATAGATCATGCCAATGTTGTTGCATGAAACCTGATTTACGCACCATTGCCGGAACCCCGATATCTGAATTCTGCTTTGGCACAATGCAGTGGGGCGGCAAGGCTGACGCCATCGACAGCCGCGCCATGTTTGACGCTTCTCGGGAAGCGGGCATCAACTTCTTTGATACTGCCCATGGATATACTAACGGTGCGTCCGAAACCTTGCTTGGCGAATTCGCGGCCACTGATCGTGAGAACCTGTTCATCGCCACGAAATGCGCGTCAACCGGCGATTGCCGCCCAGAAGCGATCACAAAGGATTTTGAAGAAAGCCTGAACCGCTTGAACATGGACCGCGTTGACATGCTATATTTGCACCGCTGGTCGGATGACGTTCCGCTTGAAGCGACATATGAGGCGCTGGCCAAAATGGTGGACGCAGGGCGCGTTCGTCACATCGGTGTTTCGAATTATGCAGCTTGGCAGGTGATGAAAGCGGATCGGGTCGCGGCATCATTGGACCTTAAGATTGAGATGCTGCAACCGATGTACAGCTTGGTTAAACGTCAGGTCGAAGTTGAAATGTTGCCAATGTGTGCGTCAGAAGGGATCACCGTTGTACCATATTCTCCGCTTGGTGGTGGTCTTCTAACGGGCAAATACAGTGCTGGCGAAGAAGGGCGACTGACGCAAAATCAAATGTACAAGGAACGCTATGGCCAAAGCTGGATGCACTCTGCTGCAAATGCTCTTTCTGACGTTGCCGAAGAAATGGGCGCCTCCGCCATTACCCTCGCTGTTGCCTGGGTCGCCCACAATCCTAATGTTACGGCTCCTATTCTCAGCGCCAGCAAATCCAGCCAGCTGAAACCTTCCCTCGACGCAATTGACTATCAAATGGATGATGCAACTTACGCTCGCCTTACTGCGCTCACCCCAACACCAGCACCAGCAACAGATCGGTCCGAGGAGATCTGAGCTGACGACGAACGCTAGCTAATGTCCACTTGAAGAAATGTGCTGCACCACCGTCGAAGTTGGCGCCGGGCCGTCCGCCCCTTCAGCGATGGTTCTGTCGCAAATTTCTCATGAGGTTGGAGGCAAGGCAGCC
>CAZPXE010000262.1:0-5203 GCA_964590545.1 uncultured Rhodobacterales bacterium
CGAGCGAATGCGCGGGTAAGAGATCAGTTTGCGGCAGTCGATATAGGTCGGGCTGGGCAGGCCAGAGGCGAGGGTGAACGGCTCTTCTGCGTTCAGGTGCACCGCCTCGATTTCGAGTAGCATGCGGGCCGTCAGGCGGGCCATTTCTTCTTTTGAGGGGTAGGAGCTTGGGATCATCTTTTGGATGCCTCCGACGAGATTTTATATTGCTAAGTGAAGAGGTTAGGTCACGCGCCAGTGAAGCGGACGGGCGGGGTCGAAGACGGTTACGGGGCCCGCCCCGGTGGGGACTTCGGTGAGCAGTTCGAGAGGTGCGCCTTTGGTCAGCGTAATCGTGTCGTCGTTGACAGGCAGGCCGTAGAAGGCGGGGCCGTTGAGGGAGGTGAACGCTTCGAGGCGACCCAGTGCGTCTTCTTCTTCGAAAAGCTCTGCAAGGCAAGACATAGCGATGGGCGCGGTGAAGCAGCCCGCGCAGCCGCAGGCGTTTTCCTTGGTATGCGTCGCGTGGGGCGCGCTGTCGGTGCCGAGGAAAAAGCGTGTTTCGGGGCCGGTGGCAGCGGCGACAAGCGCTTCGCGGTGGGTGCGGCGTTTCAGGATCGGCAGGCAGTAGTAATGGGGCCGGATGCCGCCCACCAGCATCGCGTTGCGGTCGAGCAGCAGGTGCTGCACGGTGATCGTCGCGCCGAGGTCATCGCCTTGCGCGGCGGCGTAGTCAGCGGCGTCTTTGGTGGTTATGTGCTCCATAACGACGCGCAGGCCGGGTGTGGCACGGCGGATCGGGTCAAGCACTTGGTCGATAAACGCGGCTTCCCGGTCGAAAATGTCGATCTCCGCATGGGTCACTTCGCCATGGACGCACAGGGGCAGGCCAATCTCGGCCATCCGCTCCAGCACGGCGCGCACATTGTCGAAATTGGTAACGCCGGAAGCCGAATTGGTAGTCGCCCCTGCGGGGTAGAGTTTGACCGCCTTCACAAGGCCGGACGCGTGGGCGGCGGCTACATCATCCGGGTCGGTGTCCTCAGTCAGATAAAGTGTCATGAGTGGCTCGAACGTCATACCATCAGGCAGCGCGGCAAGGATTCGCTCGCGATAGGCGGCGGCGTCGGACCCTTTGACCACAGGCGGCACGAGGTTCGGCATGATGATGGCACGGGCAAAATGGGCGGCGGTAGACGGCAGCACGCCCTTCAGCATCTCTCCGTCCCGGAGGTGGAGGTGCCAGTCATCGGGGCGGCGGATCGTGAGGCTATCGGTCATGGCCCCGCGCTAACATGGGGACGTCGGTTTTGGAAGTGGGGCTTAGCCGTTCGCCGCGTCCTGATCGTCCGTCAATTCCCGCAGGCGGCGCGCAAATTTCGGGGCTTTCATCCGCGAGGTCACGTTGCGGCAGAGCATTTCGATTAGATCATCGCGCCCGTCACGGTCAAGGATCGCCATCAGACCGCGCAGGTAAGGCCCATTTTTGCGCCGCGCGCGGTAAAGTTTGGCGAAGCTGGCGCGGGTCAGTTTGTCGGCTCCGGCCTGCGCGAAAAGGCGATAGATGATGTCCATGCCAAGCAGGCGCGTCTGCAACTCGGTCCCCATATTGCGCATGGGCAGTTTGGTGACGTTGGCGCGGGTGAACAGGGCCGCGTGCATCGCATCGAAGGTGACCATCGGATCATACAGGATAAAGGCCTGCCGCGCGGCGTCGATCATGTCGGGCGCATAGCCATAGCGGGTGGTGAAGCTGCGGCGGCGCTCATCCACAAACCGCTCGTCCCAGCCGGTGACTTCCGGGTCCAGCGTGGCTTGCGGTTGCACAGCGATGACTGTGGCGTCGGGGGCTGCGACCGAGAACGCGGCGGCCGCGTATCCGCAGGGGCCAGCGCCAAAAAAAACAACGCGTTCGAATTCGTCAAAGAAACCGTCATCCACGAGGCGGTCGAAATAGCCATAAACGCGTTCGTCGCGGAACCAAGTATCGCCGTCGCTGATAATCGCCAGATGCGACCAGCCGACGGATTTTACCATTTCCCAGCCCAAAGGCTGCGCGTCTTCATCAAGGCCGCGAATGGCCTGCATGGTTTCGAACGTGACCAGCAGAGTGGGGCCGTCCTCGACAAAAGCGGCGATGTGGTCGGGGCCAAGGGCTTCGAAATAGCCGTGTTCTTCGGCGATTTCTTCGAGCTTGGCGCGCCATTCGGTCTTGCTCAGATCCGCAAGCGGTTCGTCAAATGTGTTCGGGCTGTCCTGCATCGTAGCCTCTGGTCCCATGCCTCAAGGGGATGACCGCGCTTGCCGCCCGGTTCAGTTCCGTTCTTGATGTAGGAACAATACGGCGAAATTTAGGAGATTATGCGGGATTTTCGGATGTGTTTTGTGCGGCGCGGCGCGCGCGGTTGGCGTAAGTGACCATGAACCGTGCCGCTTTCGGGTCCACCGGACGGGCTGGGCTGGCCATCAGAAGGCGTCCGAAAAGGGCGCGGAACGGCTCTTGCTGCATCAGAGCATCGAACCGGGCGTGACGCCACTGGACGGCGGCTTTATGAAGGTCTGCCAGGGTTTTGTCGCGGAGGAGTTCTGATTTAAATTCAGCGCTTTGAGCGGCGTAGCGCGAGATCGAGGTATCCTCATCCGTGCTCCAGTTCCGTTCGGTCCAATAATCGAGGCCAAGCAAGTGTTCGGAATGAACTGCCCGCCCGCGGTCGGCCTTGAGCACATAGCTTTCCATTGCGCCAAGGGCGTAGTGGTTGAGTTGCGCGAGGCCATAGTTCGGGCGACCAAAGGGGGAAAACAGGCGATTGGTTTTGAACTTTTCGTCCAATTCGCGGCCATGTCCGTCGAACCAGCGGGCGTCTTGCAGGCGCTCATCTACGGGCGCGCGGGGGCGATGGACACCGGGTTTACGGTAGGTTCCGTTATTGGCGTAGAAGGTTTTGAACATCGACGCGCGCCAGGGCCAATGCATGATCTCTGGCGCGCAGTGGGTGAAAATTTGCGGCACGGGGCGGTCTTCGAAACGCACTTGATCGTTATTGCCAAAGAGTCGCCATGTAAGGGTGATGGCGGTGGCATCCGGGAGCGCAGCGCGCAGGGCATTCAGGGTCCCGTCGCCGGTATGGATGTTTACAAATTCGTCAATGTCGAGGGGCAGGACCCAATCAGCCTGTTTGAACAGCGGCGATTTGGCGGCCTGTTTTAGCGCGGTGAACTGGATGCCGCCCTTGTCATAAGGGCCATCGTTGCGGTGATGTTCCAGCAAGCCCATTTCCGCGAGACGGTCGAGCATTGCATCCGTGCCATCATCGCAATCATTTGAAAAGACGAGGAAGTCAGTGAATCCCACAGCGCGGTGATGGGCCAGCCAATCCAACAGAAACGCCCCTTCATTGCGGACGGTGAGGATTGCAAGATCCCTCATTTTGTTGGCCAAGCGCGGCGGAAGGTGACGACCTTTTGTGTTGAGGTTTTGGGGAAATAGGCGAGGCCTGCTTTTATCATCGCTTCGAACACCGCGTTTACACCGGATGCCCCGATCCATTGCGGATGCAACTCGACAATCGCGGCGCGCAGGCCGGAAAGGTCCATTTTGGGAAGCACGTCGACTTCCGCCCCTTCGATATCGCAGATCAGCAATGTCGCGCCCAATGCGCGGGCGATGGGTTCGGCGGGACGCATTTCGACCTGTGCGGTTCGAACCACTTCGTTGCCTTTGACGTCCTCTACCATCGAAGACGCGAGGAAATTACGGCGGATATAGAAGGGGACCTGGCCGGGTTCGTCGCCGAGCAAGGCGTTGTGGACGGTGGCGTTGGTGACGTGGTTCGCAGCGTGAACAGCGGCGATATAAGGTGTGAGATCGGGGTTGGCTTCGAACACGTGCACATGTTCGATCTTGCGGTGTGTTGCCAGCAGCGTCGACATGAAGCCGATCCCGCCGCCCAGTTCCAGCACCACATCGCCGCTGCGCACGATGCGCAGGGCGGCTTCCGCCTCGCGCAGCTCATACCGCCCTTCGCGCAGGGCGGCGACAGATTTGCCGCGCAGCACGTCGGAGTTCAAGGGAAAGCGCATCCCACGGGAAATCAGAACATCGTTCACAGGCCGATCCATCGCGTCAGCTTTCCATATCGAGGGCGAGCGCATAGGCCACACGCTCCATCCCCGTCAGTTTGACCTTCAGCGCGCCGTCATACAGCTGTTGAAACTCCGGATTTTGGTGTAGCTCGTCCGCCTTGGCGCGGTGCCATGCGCGGCCCGCCTCATGCAGGTCCCGCAAGGTGTCATCCTGCATCAGCTGGTCATATTCCGCGCGCAGGCGGGGCAGGTTGCGCTTGATTGTGACGTCGCGGTGGTCGTTCCAATCCATGCGAATCCAATAGTTTAGCCCGATTGATCGGTCCACATGCAGCGCCCGGCCACGCTGGCGCTTGATCAGGAAGCTTTCGGCCGAGCGCAGCGCGTAGTGGTTCAGTTGGATCAGGTCATATCCAATGGATTTGCGCGAATTGCGCCAGCCGTTTTTGGACACTTCCGAAGTCATATCCTGCCCGGAGCCATTGACCCATTTCACAGCCTGCGCCTGATCCTCGTCCAGCTTGTTGGGGCGGTGGCAGGAGATTTTGCTATAGGCCCCGATATTGCGGAACATCGTCTTGAACCCCCACACCGTATGCGGTTTGGGGCAGTATTTCGGGGCGCAGCGGTCGAATTGGTCGATCACGAAGTCATCCGCCAAATCAGTGACGCCGCTATGGCCAAACAGTCGCCACGTCATCGCAATATTCGTGGCATCCGGCACCGCGGCGAAGAGGTCAGGCAGGGTGCCATTGCCGCAACGGATATTCATGAACTCATCCACGTCGATATGGACGATCCAATCGGCGTTCCGAATGACCGGTTCCTTCAGCGCGCGGTTGAGGGCGTGTTGCTGCGGGGATTTGCCCTTCCAGTCATCATTGTTGCGGTGCTCGAGCACGCCAAGCGCTTGCAAACGATCCAGAATTTCGGACGTGCCGTCTTCGCAGCCATTGGTGTAAATCAGAAAGTTATCGACCCCGATGGCGCGGTGATAGGCGACCCATTCGACGATATAGGGGGCTTCATTCTTCATGCAGCCGACGATCACGTTGCCGGAGCGCCCTTTCGGCAGTTTGCGCGGCGGGGCGGGGGGGAAGGCGGCGGCGAGTTGCTCCTCATCCACAGCGCCGATCTTGTT
>CAZPXE010000263.1:0-1975 GCA_964590545.1 uncultured Rhodobacterales bacterium
GTCCATCGGGCGACGCCAGCGGATGGTATCGCGCGCAAACAGCAGGAAGCGGCGGAAGGAGCGGATTTGGTCAAACTCCTGCTTGCCATCATCCCCGCCCACTTCGATCCCGTATTTCTGCACCAAAAGCGGGACGAGATTGCCGCGATAGCGTTTGCCGTTGCGCTGAATGCCGCAGATTTTGTCAAAGAAGGACGACAGGATGCGGGTATAGGGGTTGCGCACACAGGTGAAAGCATAGCTTTTATGCGCCTGCACGTTTTCGGTGATCGGGCCGTGGGAGTGCTCTTGCGCCCATTTATGTAGCCCTTGCTTGGCGTCGTGGATGTCACCGTCGAAGAACGTGCCATGGTCGGAATAGAACATGATCTGGCCAATGGTCGAGCAGGCGCATTTCGGCACGACCCGATAGACCATGCTTTCGCTTTCCGTCATCCACGTGCCTGGAAATCCCATCGCTATCCCGTCCCTGATCCCAGCCCAATTCACTGGCATGGTTTTGTTTACGTACCAAAAAGCAAAGAAATCGTTTTTATTCAATCCATCTTCACCGATAAGGTGTTAACCAAGCGAGCATGTTGTCAGGGTGCCCCGCATAAATGGCGAAAATCGCGTACATTCTTTTGTGCCACAAAAACCCCGCTGCGGTTATCAAGCAGGCGGAGCGGATGACGGCGGCCGGAGATTACGTTGCGATCCATTTTGACGCCAACGCCCCGGCTGACGCCTTTGGCGAGATCGTGCAGGCACTGAAAGACAACCCTAACATCGTGTTCACGCCCAAGCGCATCCGCTGCGGTTGGGGGGAATGGAGCCTTGTGCGGGCAACCCTATATGCGGTGAAGTCGGCGTTGGAGGCGTTCCCGCAGGCGAGCCATTTTTACATGATGTCGGGCGATTGCATGCCGATCAAGTCGGCCCAGTACACACACCAATTCCTTGACGACCACGACGTGGATTTCATTGAAAGCGTTGACTATTTTGACAGCAATTGGATCAAGACCGGCTGGAAGGAAGAACGGTTAATCTATCATCATTGGTTCAACGAACGCACGCAGAAAACCCGGTTCTACGCAATGTTCGAGGTACAGAAGCGGCTTGGGCTAAAGCGGGCGATCCCGGATGATATTCAGGTCATGATCGGCAGCCAATGGTGGTGTCTGCGCCGCCAGACGGTCGAGAAAATCCTGCGCTTTGCCGCCAAGCGCCGCGACGTGGTGCGGTTCTTCCGTAGCACTTGGATCCCGGATGAGACGTTCTTTCAAACGCTGGTGCGGCATCTGATACCGGGCCGGGAAATCCGCAGTCGTTCTTTGACGTTCTTGATGTTCACCGACTACGGGCTGCCGACGACTTTTTATAATGATCACTATGACTTACTGCTCGGTCAGGATTATCTGTTCGCGCGCAAAATCAGCCCGCAAGCGCAGGATTTGAAGCGGCGTTTGGGGCTGCTTTACGCGGCAAAGGACGTGCAGTTCGAAATCTCGAACGAGGGGGCGAACCTGTTCAAGTTCCTGACGGAGCGGGGGCGGATCGGGCGGCGGTTCACGTCGCGGTTCTGGGAGACGGAGACGTCGCTGGGTCGCTCGCGCGAATTGATGATTGTGCTGAGCAAGAAGTGGCATGTGGCCAAGCGCTTGTTGGAGCAGGTGCGGCAGGTCACGAATGTTCCGGCGATTGAGTATCTGTTCAACGAAGAAGACAGCGATTTACCGGATTTGGGCGGGATTCAAACCTCGCTCAGCAAGCGCCACCGGCATCGGCGGGCGCTGATCCGGATGCTGTTCGATTACTACGAGACGGACCGGCTGATCATTTGCATGGACCCCGGCAATCTGGATCTGGTGCAGGATTTCGTGGCGGATCGCTCGCGCACGAAGGTGCTGGAGCTCAACTGTCTGTTCTCGGACGACTACCTGATCGGCGGTCGCATCAGTTTCGGACCGAATGACACCTTCTTCGGCCAGAACGG
>CAZPXE010000263.1:1985-5199 GCA_964590545.1 uncultured Rhodobacterales bacterium
GCCGGTGAGCAGACCAGCCGCGACACGCTCGACCGGCTCCTGCCCACGGTGCGCGGGGATATCGAACACGAAAGCGACAAGCTACGCGATGCGGGGTTCGAGCATTTCTATCAGTTCCGCGAGGGTGCGCCGCTGGAGGAGAACACCGCCACGCTGGCCGGGTTCTTTGCGGTTAGCCCGGACGCGGCGCAACAGATGGCGCAGCGCACGGAGATGTTTGCGGACTAACTGGCCGCGCCATCAGCCGTGCCCAAGCCAGACCGCGGGGTGGCGCTTTCAACCTCAGTTCCGACTCGATTTATGGCAGCAGAGTTAGTGAGCAGAAGGATGGGCGCGCCTACATCATACAAAAAGCCAGCCCGTGCGGGCGGTCTGGCTTTGGCACGGCGCCTTCGGCTTGATTCCGTGCCGGGTGCGTTGAAGACGCCTGACTTACCCCCGCCACGTCCCAAGCCATTTGCGGAAGCGCCCGCGACGGTCTCCTATCGCATCCCCAGCAGCTTCGATATTGTCCTGCCATTCTTCCAGCGTCGGGTCGATATTGGCCCGGCGCCAGCGCCGCCAGCGGGTCCAGATCGTGTACCACACTGCGAAAAACACAACGAGGATTGCGATATTCACCCATGGGATCGGCTTGCCGACATCGGGACCCGCGATCGGTTCGATACTGATCCCGTTGGGGAAAATGGACAGAAATTCATTGCGCCAGCCGTAATGGGTCAGCAACGCCCACCGGGGTGCATCAGATGTCGATTTCAGGTCCGCCGCGTCTGCTTGCAGGTTTGAGGTGTCGAATTTGAAGTAGGGCGGCCATCCCCAGCCGGTGTCTTCGTTTCGGAACACCATGGTGTCGCCATTTTCGTATTTGGTCTGAATGAAGAAGACGTCGCGATTGATCACGGTTGCATCATTGCCGACGTCCCCGCTGGCCCAAAACCACGAATTCTCGCCGAAATCCACGCGCTTTTCATAGGTATCCGTCACCCGCACGATGTCTTTTTGCGGCAAGGTGTAGTGAAAGACGGCTGCGATCAGCGTCCACAGACAAAGAATAAAAATCCATTTGATGATACGCATTGGGGTGTGCCCTCCGGATCAGGCGAAATTGGTCAGGTAGATGATCAGCGCGACCAGCGCGCAGGGCACCACATAGACGCCAAGGATGAGTTTCTTGCGCAGGGATTGGTCATAGTCTTCCATCCCCTGCTCGATAAACGTGTCGTAATCCCCCGGCGGGTTGCCTTCAAGGCTGCCCGCGTTCCATTCGTCGCGCAATTTGCGCCGCCGGACCGCGCGCGAGTAGAGCGAGAGGCACACATAGACGATGGTCAGGACGATAAAGCCCACCACGATCAGTCTAGCGAATCCGAACATCTGTCTACCTCCTCAGCGCGCCCCATGGCCCGACCTTTTGCACAAGGTCTTGCGGGGCTTTTTTGGACCACGGCCCAGATCCCATCCGCGCGGCGGGCGCGTCATCAAGCATAGGCGCATCATGGCCGAAAAGCGCGGCGCGCGCACCTGCCTTGTCGATTTGGTACTCGCGTTCCAGAAAATCGGCGACATAGGCTTTTTTCGCATCCGGCCAGCGCGCGTAGGTTTGGTAAAACAGTTGCTTGTGGCAGATGTAAAGCTGGCGCACGTCCTTGGGGCTGAGCTGCGCCAGCAGCATGTTGATCAGGTCCTTGTCCGGGTGATCGGCGGCGCGCAGCGTATAGAAATAAGCGGGGTCTTCGGAACTGATGCGCGGCCACGGCCCGCCATTCTCGGCCCAGTTGACCAGCGCCGCAAGGGTGTGAAATTCGGGCGGCAGCTTATCCGCGTGCGCCCGCGCAAGCCGCCGCATTTCGGACCGGGAGCGCTGTTTGAGGTCCGTTGCGCTGCCCGCAATGGCGTCGATCAGGATGAAATCCATCTTTTGCCGCAGGATCGCCGCCGCATCCACGCCGCGCGCCTTCACGATTGGCTCGACCAGATCGTTGTATTCCAAGAACTTCGCGATCCGGTTGCGCTGGCTCAGGTCGAACACGTATTTGATTGGCATCTCGCCAAGCGCGTCCCGCTCGCCACAGGTGATAATCGCCGGATGGTCCATGTTCTGGAACAGGTAGAGCGGGCCGAAATGTTCGGTCCAGTAATTCCCCTGCTCGAACGACATCTGGCGCAAGGATACGGGGTTGCGGGTCACATCGCCCGTCTCGCCCGCCAAGTCTATCATCTCGGCGATCAGCACGTCGTCGAACCACGCATCCTCGCCTTGCAGGAAATGGTCCACCTTCGCGCCCAGCTTTTGCGCCTGTTTGACCGTGCCGCCGGTCGTGTCCGCCTCGACCGTGATGCGGCGAATGTCGAACAATTTTTGTGGGCTGGACACGTCATAGACGGAATTGACGAGCTCCCCCGCCACCGCGTCGCGGGCGGTCAGGGCGAATAGCTCGGCCTCGTTTTCATCGATGAACTGCCGCAGGATCGTACGCGAGGTTGAGAATTTCGCATTCAGCAGCGGCGCGCGTTTCTGTTCGGTCGTCAGCAGGATGAACTGCCGGTTCACCCCGGCGTGGTTAAGGTAGAGCGGATCGCCGAACTCATGCCCGATCTCGGGCGAGAAGCCGGACATGTCGATATAGAAATCACCCAGCCCCGTTTCGCGCCCGGTCAGGTGCCGCAGCGCGCGATTATACCGCTCCACCAGCGCGGGGGAGGCGACGTGGATCAGGTTGCCGAACATCAGCCCGCGTTCAATCAACCGCTTCATTCGCGCCCCTCCCGTGCCATGTCCTCACCCTTCAGCTTTTCGACCCGCATGGCCTTGCTGACCCAGATGAGCACAAGAAGCGGTACCCAGACCAGCGCAAACACGCGGCTGTTGGTGAGGTAGTGTTGTGCCGTGGCGGCGAGGCCTGCTTCTTTGAGCGCGAGCCCTGCAAAGGGCAGATCGAAGATTATGAGCAGCGCAGCGCTGAGCAGGGCAAGGAGGATCGCGCAGAGGATCAGCCCCTTGGCGACGGTGGCGTGGGAGCGGGTGTCCTTCGGGATCAGCAGAAACGGCAGGACAATTGCCGCGACACCGACCGAAATCAGCGGGACGCCGGTGTTGGCAAAAGAGACCGGGCTGTCCATGCCGATGACCTTGCCGTCGAGGGCAAGGGCGAGATCAGCTTGGGAGGTGGATTGGAGGGGGAGGGTCATGTTTGCTTCTAGCGCAGAAATTTCA
>CAZPXE010000264.1:0-5190 GCA_964590545.1 uncultured Rhodobacterales bacterium
TCAGCCATTTTTTGCATCTGCGGGCTGAGATTTGTTCCGAGACGTTGCTGGAAGAGCTAGCCGCCTTTGGGCCGGATGACCGGGTTGGCATCGTGAGCCTGATGGATCACACACCGGGGCAGCGCCAGTTTCGCGACCTGACCGCATTGAAAACCTATGTCAGCAAAAAGCGCGGCATGAATGACGCCGAATTCGAAGAGCATGTGGAAAACCTGCTGGGCCTGCAAAAGCGCTACGGTACCAAGCATGAGGTCGGCGCAGTGGCGCAGGCCGTTCGGCTGGGCGCTGTCCTTGCCAGCCATGACGACACCACGGCGGATCATGTGGCGAGCTCGTCCAAAAATGGTGTGGGCTTCGCCGAATTCCCGACAACCGTTGAGGCGGCGCAGGCCTGCCGGACCCATGGCATCGCCGTGATGATGGGCGCGCCGAACCTGATCCGGGGCGGCTCGCATTCAGGGAATGTAGCCGCTGGGGATTTGGCCAAGTCTGACCTGTTGGACATCATCTCGTCTGACTACGTCCCCTCCGCGCTCCTTTTGTCGGCGTTTCGCGTGGCCACTCTTTGGAACGATCTGCCCCGCGCCATTGCCACGGTGACCAGCAACCCAGCCAAGGCCGTGCGTCTGGAAGATCGCGGCGCATTGACAGCTGGCCTGCGCGGCGACGTTTTGCGCGTGCGCATGATCGACCAAACCCCTCTGTTGCGCGGGGTCTGGAGCCAGGGCAACAAGGTCGGGTAAGCCAAAGTGCCCGAGACGGTCCGGCGGATCGTAGCCCAAGAACGTCAAGGAAGTGGCCGTGCGCGCACATGGTCGCAGATCTACCAACCAGATGCTGAGCGTCGGCGTTTCTTGGAAGATGCCTGCGCGAAGTGTCAGCGCATTGGATGCGCTTTGACCTGGCATGGTTATAAGGTGGTGCCGCTACTAAAAAATATCGACCGAAGATCGCGCCTGCTTCGTGCCATCGCGTTGCAGCCAATGAAGCTGTCAAACGGTATCCGTTTGAGACACCGAACGCGTCACAAAGGTTTCACGAAACTGTAGCGCCATTGATACCCTCCCCCACCAATCATCCGAATGAATTAACCTGGAGGGTGTTATGAAACTGAGAACTCTTGTGCTGGGCGCGAGCCTGGCAGCAATCTCGGCCTTTGCGGCCGCTGCCGAAAACTGGAAGCTCGCCGTCACCGATGTGGAAGGCATGGAACGCCTGCAACTGGAATGGCGATGTGGATGCGTTGGGCTCAAATGCCGGATCTTGGCTGAATGTCCGCGCCAAAGAAACAGAGCTGCCTTACGGCTTCTTCAAAATGATCGCACGGTCTGGCGACCTGCCCAATGACATGATCATGGTCGGATCGCACGTGCCGACAGAGGCCGGGCTGACGGTGCGCGATGCGATCCTTGAGAACAAAGCGTCCATCATTGCGGGCATCACGGCCCATGAAGAGAACGACAAATATGTTGGCATGGACCTCGTCGCCATCGAGGACAGCGCCTACGACTACGTCCGGTCAATGTATTCAAACGCCGGCTACCCTCAGTTCGACAATTTCATCGGTGACTGATTTATCAGTAAAAACCAGGACGGCGTCCCCCGCGCCGTCCGTGCAAACCGGGGCAAGATTTGTCCCGGTTTCGTCTGTTGATATAGAAGCCCGCGCTTTGGCGAAACGCTTTGGCGAAACGCCAATCTTCTCGGACGTGTCGTTCCGCCTAGCTCGCGGCGAGGCCGTGGCCCTTGTCGGCGCGAATGGCACAGGCAAATCGACCCTGCTGCGCTGCTTGATGGGGCTGATCCCGACCACAGAGGGCAGCGTGCATCTTTTGGGCCAGCAGACCAATACAGCGACCGGCCGCAAGTTGCGCGACATTCGCGCCCAAGTCGGGCTTGTATCACAAAAGCACAATCTGGTGCCCCGGCTCTCGGTTCTGTCCAATGTCGTGCATGGCCTTCTGGGCAAGCACCCTGGCCTGCGCCATTGGTGCCATTCGCTTGCCCCTCAATCGTCTCGGGATGCGGCGATGCAAGCGCTAGAGCGTGTTGGTCTTGCTGATTTCGCCTTGAGGCGTGCGGACCGACTGTCGGGCGGGCAGTCGCAACGGGTGGCGATTGCACGGGCCATCGTTGGCGCGCCCAAGGTCCTTTTTGCAGACGAGCCCTGTGCGTCGCTTGACCCCAGTGCGGGCGAAGACGTGATGGAGCTGTTCTTCCGACTGGTGCGCGACGAAGATGTGACCGTTGTGTTCACCTCCCACAGCATCGAACACGCTTTGACATACGGCGACCGGGTTCTTGGTCTTGCGCAGGGGCGCATTCAGCTTGATGCGACCGCGGCCTCGCTGAGTAGCGCCGAGCTGAGAGGCCTTTATGACTGACACCACCGCATCTCGCTTTGAATTGGCCCGCTTCGAGCGTCCATCGGCGGTCAGCTTCCTCGGCTATGCCCTTGGGCTCATTGTGATCTTCTGGTGTCTCGCTGGTGCGGGTTTCTCGCTTGAAAAAGTAGCGAGTTCACCACCCCGCTTTGCCGACTTCGCATCGCGCGCTTTCCCGCCGAACCTAGAGCCGCAAGTGCTGGCCCGGTTGGGCTGGAAGATGGTTGAAACGCTGCAGATCGCTGTCGCTGGCGCGGTGATCGGGGTGATCGTGTCGGTGCCCGTGGCGCTTTTGGCCGCCAAAGGGTTGATCGCTGGCCCATGGGTGAACCAGATCGTGCGAACGTGCCTTAGCTTCATCCGCGCGGTGCCCGACATCGCCTGGGCGCTGGTCTTTGTTGTCGCCGTGGGTCTAGGCCCCTTCGCGGGCATGTTGGCCATTGTGGTCGATACAATCGGCTTTTGCGGCCGGTTCTTTGCCGATGACATGGAAGCGACTGACAAAGGCCCTGCCGAAAGCCTGACCGCCACTGGCGCGCGCAAACTGGATGTCGTGGCCTGTGCCACGATCCCCGGCAGCTTGCCCGCTTTCACGTCTACGTCTCTCTTTGCGCTGGAAAAAGCCGTTCGGTCCTCGACCATTCTTGGTCTTGTGGGCGCAGGTGGGATCGGGATCGAATTGAAGGTCGGCTTTGATCTTTTCGACTACCCAACGGCGATGACCGTCATTTTGATGATCGCGGTCGTGGTGATCGGGATCGAGCAACTCAGCGGCTGGACCCGTATGCGCATTATTGGAGAGCAAAAATGACGACAGTTGATACGGCCCACCAGTATTGGAACGACGCGTGGACCGATGCCGCCAAGCGCGCAGAATGGGAGAAGCCAGAGGCCGAGATTGAAAGCTTCGCAAAGCAACTTGCGCCGGGCAGTCGAGTGTTGGACCTCGGCTGCGGGGTTGGCCGCCACGCCCTGATGTATGCGGCTTTGGGCCATGATGTCACGGCGCTTGACGCAGCATCCGATGGGTTGGCCGAACTGTCGCGCAAGTCCGAGGCCGCTGGGCTGCGTATAAGCACGCATCTGGGCAAAATGGATGCCCTGCCCTTTGAAGATGGTGCCTTTGACCACGTCCTGTCGTTCAACGTCATTTACCATAGTGACGAGGACGTGCTGAGCCGCACCATAGCGCAGATACGGCGCGTTTTGCGGCCGGGTGGTACGTATCAAGGCACCATGTTGACGCTACGCGGCCTCGCCCTGACGCATGCCAAGCTTCCCGGCGGGCGCGAAATTTCGCGCAACACTTGGGTGTTTGACGACGACGAGGGCGACAAGCGACACCCCCATCATTTTTGTGGCAGCACTGATCTTATGCGCCTATTCAAGGACTTCGAGATCATGCGCGTCGAAACCGACAGGCCTGCAGGCGGTCTTGGCGGTCGGTGGCAGCTGATATTGGAACGGACATAGATGTTTACCTTTGAAGGCGCGCGGGTCTACCTGCCCGGCGAAATTGCTGAGACAAATGTCACTATCGACCAAGGCGAAATCGCTGAAATAGGGGGGCCAACGCAGGGCGATGTTATCGATGCGCGCGGCTTGGTGCTGGCACCGGCCCTGATTGACGTACATGGCGACGCGTTTGAGCGGCAGGTGATGCCCCGCCCCGGCGTGTTTTTCCCGATGGAAACCGCTGTGCTGGAAACGGACCGTCAACTGGCGGCCAACGGGATTGCGACCACGTATCATTCCATCACGCTCAGCTATGAGCCGGGCTTGCGCAGCGTCGCGCGTGGACGCGAAATGATGCAAGCGATCCGCGATCTGGCCCCGCGCCTGACGGTCGAAAACCGCATCCAACTTCGCTGGGAAACCTTTGCCTTTGAGGCGTTGGAGACGCTGGATTGGGCCATGGACGCGCCTTTGAAACCGTCGCTGGCCTTCAACGACCATTTGTCCATGGCGATGCGCAGCGACGACACTGGTATTCAAGAGCGGCTGTTTGAGCATAGCCCTGATTTTGCGGTGATGGACCTGAACGACGCCGCCCTCTTTGAAAAACGCTACCGCAAGCACACCGAACGCTCGGGCTTGGATTACGACGACCATAAGAAATTGGTGCACGAGGTTTGGGACCGGCGTGCCGATGTGGTGTCGACCTTGCAAACCGTGGCGGGCAAGGCGCGCGCCAAGGGTATCCCGATGCTCAGCCATGATGACACGCAGGCCGAGACGCGCAAATTCTACCATGATCTGGGCGCAACCACGTCGGAATTTCCGATGACGATGGGCCCGGTAGATGCAGCGCGTGCGCAGGGTGATATGATCATCTTTGGCTCCCCCAATGCGGTGCGTGGCGGCAGCCATATCGGCTCGCTCGGGGCGGCGGACATGGTGGAGGCCGGTCTGTGCGACATGTTGGCCTCGGACTATTATTACCCGGCGATGCTGGCTGCGGTAGACCGGCTGGACCGCGAAAAACGTGCCGACCGCCTCGCGCTGTGGTCGCTGATCTCATCTGGCCCGGCCCGCGCGATGGGGCTTGCGGATCGTGGCGACATAAGCGTCGGCAAACGCGCCGATCTTGTGCTTGTCGATTGGCCAAAGGGGCAAACGCCAGCCATTCAAGGCACATGGGTTGCCGGGCGCTGCGCTTACCGTGCTATGCCTGCTGGATGACGCTGCCACACCTTGACCGCGACTACGGCCCCGCCATTGGCTTGGGAATAACCCAAATCATGGGCTATGGCACTTTGATGTACGCGTATGCCGTGCTGCTGCCCGAAATGGCCAAAGACCTTGG
>CAZPXE010000265.1:0-5181 GCA_964590545.1 uncultured Rhodobacterales bacterium
ATGGCGTAGGTTGGCAGCGCAGATGGCCGGATCGGCAGTGATGCGGTTGGCGTCCGCGAAAGCTGCGGCGGCCCATGCAGCAACGCGCGGATCTGCAGGGAATTGCAGGTAGCCGCGCTCTGCAAGGCTCATTCGGCGGCGGCCAGTATCACATGCGTCAGCGCCGCTTCGACCAATTCCGGGCCAACGCTGGGCCGACTCGCGCCTTCGGACAGGTGCCGCCGCCATGCCCGCGCGCCGGGGCGACCAGCGAAAAGGCCCAGCATGTGGCGGGTGATCTGGTGCAGCTTGCCGCCGCCCGTCAGATGCGCCTCGATATAGGGCAGCATTTTATGCACGGCCTGCACCGGGTCGCTATCTTCGCCGCCTTTGAAAATCCGGCGGTCAGCGGCGCAGAGGATGTCGGCGGGTTGGTGATAGGCCGCGCGCCCGATCATCACACCATCAAAGCCGCGCTCTAGCATGTCTTCGGCGTGGTCCAGCGTCGCGATACCGCCATTGACCGAAATATGCAGGTTCGGGAACAGCATCTTCATCCGCTGCGCAATGTCATAATCGAGGGGCGGTATGTCTCTGTTTTCCTTGGGGCTTAGCCCTTGCAGCCACGCTTTGCGGGCGTGGATCGTGACACGCTCACACCCCGCCGCGACGATCTGTGACAGGAATTCGGGCAGCACATATTCCGGGTCCTGATCGTCCACCCCGATGCGGCATTTCACGGTCACGTCGATATCCACCGCATCGCGCATTGCGCGCACGCAGTCCGCGACCAGCGGCGCGTTCTCCATCAGTACCGCGCCGAACGCGCCGGACTGCACGCGGTCCGACGGGCAGCCGCAATTGAGGTTGATCTCATCATACCCCGCCTGCGCGCCCAGCCTCGCGGCCTGCGCCAGTTCCGCCGGGTCCGAACCGCCCAGTTGCAGCGCGACGGGGTGTTCTTCGGCTGAGAAGTCCAGCAGATGCAGCGCCCCGCCCCGCACCAAGGCAGGGGCCGTGACCATTTCCGTGTAAAGCAGCGCATGACCGCTCAGCAGCCGGTGCAGATAGCGGCAATGACGGTCCGTCCAATCCATCATGGGTGCTACGCTGAGTTGCGCATGAAATGTCAGCGGTTGTTCGGCCATGCCGTGCCATAGCAAGGCGCATAGGTTTCGTCGATAGGGGCTACGCGTTCGAAAGTTTGTTTCGAGATCAAAGTGTCCGATGCTGCACCGCGAACGGATGCCCGCTTCTTGCAGTTGCGCCTCAACAATGAGCCATACCTTTCTTGTGGTCGGCTGGTATCCCAACTTCTCCCCGAAGTCGCGTTACAACCTTTTCGAACTATTTTATGGAGACATACAATTGGTAAATTTTGCGATCCGTTGCCGATCCGCGATTATTGGTGTGGGCGCTCAAACGCCTATGTTTATTGACTCAGCGAACCATGCCCCCTACCGATTGATGCATTATAGTTCGGTATTGGTGCCTTTTTTCGGTCCCGGACACGATCTTAAGGGGATTTACACATGAAAATCAAGACCATAGCCGCTGCCGCAGCACTAGCGGTCATGACCGCGACGTCCGGGTTTGCCGCGACGCTGGACTTTAATTTTACCGTCACCAAGGGCACGCAGACGCTGAATGGTGTTGTGCGTGGATTGATCGAAAACGCATCGTCCGGTGCCACGGAGATCACGTTCTTTGCGAGTTTGCAGGGGAATGTGGATACAACGCTGACACCCGGATTTTCCAACTCTTACACCGTCGTGAACAGCGAGATTGTCGCCTATAACGCAACGGGTTTCAGCGGGTTTGGCAGTTTTGACATCAATTCTGATCCGGGTGGACAGTTCAACCCACTGCCGCCTGCGATCAACGTGTCCTTCGCTTCGGATGGAAAGTTCCTGAATGGGGCCGGGACGACAATCGCGTTTGCAACGGGTGTTGTGGTCGAAGATCCCGGAGCGTCGACCGTGCCGTTGCCCGCCGGTGGCCTGTTGCTGTTGACTGGGCTCGCTGCATTGCAATTACGCAAAAAACGCGCCGCTTGATCGGATAACTATACACGCCCCGCGCGCAGCGATGGGCACATTGGACGACTGAACTTAACGGCAGCTTTGTCCGCGTTGCCAGCAATGCTTCACAATCCGAAACAAATTGTATGAATTCTGTATGAGTATCTAGAAATCGCGCACATAGCTTAGTGTTTAACGGTGATTTTCTGGATACTCGGTCCAATCCATCATCGGGGCGACGCTCAGGCGGGCGGCTTTGGTGGCTGCGTGTGCTTGCATCGGGTGTACTCCTGTCGCCTGCGCTGTGGCCAGGCCGTTTGCGGGAGACATATAGGCCGACCAAGCGGGTTGCGCTAGAGTTTGGGCCTGCTGCTCTGGCTGTCTTGCATCACAGCTCAAAACACCGTCCTTATGGGAAAGATCAATGGGTGAGGTTGCTATGTCTGTGACGTTGCAGGACGTTGCCAAACGTGCAGGCGTTTCGAAATCGGCGGTGTCGCGGACATTCACGCCGGGCGCTTCGGTATCGGCGGCCATGCGCGCGCGGGTTGAGGCAGCGGCGCAGGCGCTTGGGTATCAGCCCAATGTGCTCGCTTCCAGCCTGACGACGGGCCGCACAAAGCTGATTGGGCTGGTGTCGAACAACTTCACAAACCCTTATTTTCTTGAGATTTTTGACACCTTCACCCGTGCGCTTCAAGCGGCTGATTTGCGCCCTTTGCTGCTGAACCTGTCCGAGGCAGCGGATGCGGAAACGTCGCTGAGCAAGCTCCAGCAATATAGCGTCGACGGGGTGATCGTCGCCTCGGCAACCTTGCCGCCGGAATTTGCGACCGTGTTCGCGGATGCGGGCATTCCGGTGGTGCATGCGTTCGGCTGGTCCTCCCCCATTCCCGGCACTGCTTTTGCGGGGATCGACAATGCTGCGGCGGGGCGGCTTGCCGCGCAAACGCTCTTGGCGCGCGGCTATCGCAAGGTCGGATTTCTGGGGGGGCCTGAACAGGCGACGACCTCGCAGGAACGGCTCGAAGGGTTCCGGGCGGGTTTGGAAACGGTAGGTGTCGTTCCCTCCATCCATTTTGCCGCCGATTACGCCTATCTCGCCGGGTATCACGCGATGCAGTCCGCACTGTGCGCGCCGGGGGTTGAGGCGTGGTTTTGCGGGGATGATATCATCGCCATCGGTGCGCTCCATGCAGCGCGGGCGGCCGGGCTGTCGGTGCCGGGGGATGTGGGGCTGCTCGGCGTGAACGGGATGGAGATGGCCGGTTGGCCTGGAATAGACCTCACGACAATCGTGCAGCCATTGCACGAGGTTGTGGGCGCGGCGGTGGAGCTTGTCCAAAGCAGTATTGAGGGGCCAGGCGCAGAGCCCTCCCCCCGTTTGGTTCCGTTCCACATAGCCGAGCGTGGCACGCTGCGGGCGCTGCCCTGACCCCTAGCGAAACATCGGCGGGCGCGCGTCGGTCCACGCTCCGTCCGCTTTACCGCTTTGTGCCACCGCGAACACCGCCGCCATCGAGCGTAACCCGTCCTCGGCGCGCGGATACAGGTCCGCCGCTGGGTCAAGCGTGCGGTTTTCCTTCGCCGCGCGGATCGCTTCGGCCAGATCGGCGTAGATATTGGCGAAGGCCAGTGGCATCCCTTCGGCATGGCCCACGGTGACACGGCTGGTGCGGTCGGCTTCTGGCGACAGGCCCGCCTGCCCCCGTTCGATGGTCTGCAAATTCTCGCCAAGGGGCATCCAGAAAAGCTGGTTCGGTTGCTCTTGCGACCAGCGCAGCCCGCCCTTTTCGCCGAAGACTTGCAGCGTCAGCCCGTGCTGGCGGCCAATGGCGACCGAAGAGGTCCAGAGCCGCCCGACTGCGCCGCCATCAAAGCGCAGATTGACCATCGCGTCGTCTTCCAACTCGCGGCTGGCGATGCAACTGACCGTGTCGGCAGAGAGGCGCTCGACCTCCTGACCGATTACGAAACTGGCCATATGCAGCGCGTGGATGCCGCAATCGGCGAATTGGGCCGAGACGCCCGCCTGCGCGGGATCATAGCGCCAACGCACGCGCGGGTTGTCCGCGTCGGCGGCATCGGCGTGGTGGCCGTGGGCAAACTCCGCCTTCACCAGCCGGATCGCCCCCAGATCGCCCCGCGCCACCATCGCACGCATGTGGCGCACAAGGCTGTAGCCGGAATAGCCGTAGTTGACCGCGCAGATGCGGCCCGTTTCGCGGGCGAGGCCGACGATCTGCTCGCCCTCCTCTACGGTCATGGTCATGGGTTTTTCGCACAGAACGTGGAAGCCCGCGCTCAGGAAGGCCTTGGTAATCTCGAAATGGGTGGCGTTTGGCGTGGCGACGGTGACCAGATCAACCCGGTCGGCGCGCGCGCGCTCGCCGTCCAGCATCTCTTGCCAGTCGCCGTAAGCGCGGTCCGCCGCCAGCCCCAGACGCTGGCCATAGGCGCGGCCTTCATCGGGGCGGTGGTCCAGCGCTCCGGCCGCGAAGTTGAACAGCCCGTCCAGCCCCGCGCCCAAGCGGTGGGCTGGTCCGATTTGGCTGCCTTCACCGCCGCCGATCATGCCCCAGAGTAGTTTTGTCATAACGCGTTCCTTCAAAAACCGATGGATTGCAGATAGCTGCGGTTGGCGATGGCGTCGTCCATTGGCGCCACATCAAGGGTCGGGTCGCAATCTTGTTCGACCGTGCACCAGCCCTCGAACCCGGCCTCCAGCAGCACCGCGCGCACCGCGTCGAAATCCACGTCGCCCTGTCCGAGATTACAGAAAATCCCCTGCCCGCAGGCAGTATAGAAATCGGTGCGCTTTGCGACCACATCTGCTTTAACTTTGGGGTCTATATCTTTGAAATGCATGTAAGATACCCGGCCCACATTGCGCTTCAAGAAGGCCACCGGGTCGAACCCGGCATAGGAATGGTGGCCCGTATCAAAGCAGATTTTCAGCAGGCTTTCATCCACCTCATTCAGCAAGCGCTCCAGCTCCGGCTCGAAATCCATGAAGCCCGCGGCGTGGGCGTGGATCGACGGGATCAGCCCGTGATCGGCCCCGATGCGCGCCGCCGCTTCGATCCGGCCCACGAAATCGCGCCACTCATCGGCACCCATCTGCTCGGCCTCAGCGGCGCGTCCCGCGGTCGGTGCGCGGCGGGAGGAGATGGAATCGATC
>CAZPXE010000266.1:0-5155 GCA_964590545.1 uncultured Rhodobacterales bacterium
GGCCGTCCCTCAAGGTCACAGGTTCAAGCGCGTAATCGAACCCGCCTTCATAGAAATCAATCGCCGCGATGTCGTCCTCGGTCGCGCCGACAAACAGCAGCCCATCTGCGCCGTCGCCTTGCCCCAAACAAATCATCGGAAAAGACTGGCCCGCCGCCCAACGCACCTCTGCCCCCGGCAAATGCCCTGCCACCAATGCGCCCTTTGGCACCACGCGCCCAATCACGGCCTCAAGCAAAGGAATATGGCGCAGCGTCCCGTAGAGGAACAGCGGCGCGTCGCTTACCGCCATGTGCGCCACGCAAACTCAGTGAGCAGCCCGCAGACAGTCGCACCCACGGCCGCTGTCATCAGGATCGGCGCGGTAAGCAGCAGCACGCCCCATTCCGTACCAATCTGGAAAATCGCCGCCAGCGCTTCGAATGCCCCGTCATAATAGTTCTTCATCGCCAGCCGCGTCATCTCATTGCAAGCTTGCAGGAACAGCGCCCAGAGCACCAACAGGAATACTCCCGTCACCCCATTTGTGACAGCAGCAGACACCCCACGCCCGGCCCGGCTTCCCATGGAAATCCAGCCCACAAGGATACCAAGCGCCAGATTGACATAGACGAACCAGCCGAAATCCACCGTCGCATCCCGATATTCTTCGAAAACGGGCATCACCAGCCCGGACAAAACGAAGGACAAGGCCGCCAAGGACATGGCGGCGATCAATCTGGCGGCATCTGGCATCATGGCGCGCATCCTCAAGCAAATGCGGCCTCTTTGCCCGTTATCCGTCAGCCGGGCCGCTTGATGGTGATTTGTGTAACATCACAATTGTGGCTTTCAAATGTCGCCGCGCAGGAGGTGAGGTAAAAATTCCACATCCGGCGGAAACGGGCATCAAACCCCATCTCGGCGACCTGATCCCACTTTTCGTTGAACGTTTCATGCCAGCGGCGCAGGGTCTGGGAATAACTTTCGCCAAACTCAATCGAGCGCTCGACCGCCAGCCCGGCCTTTTCGACCTGTGCCCGCAGCGCCGAGGGGCTAGGAAGCATCCCGCCGGGGAAGATGTATTTCTGAATGAAATCAACACCGCGCTTGTAAACATGCCAGCGCCGATCCTCGACCGTGATGATCTGAAGCGTTGCGGATTTGCCGGGTTTCAACCGCTCGCGCACCGTCTCAAAGTAAACCGGCCAGTATTTCTCGCCCACCGCTTCGAACATCTCAATCGAGGCGATACCGTCATAATGGCCCGTCTCGTCGCGGTAATCCTGCAACTTGAACTCGACCAGATCGCTCAGCCCCGCCTTCGCGATCCGCTCCTGCGCGTATTTGAACTGCTCCTCGCTGATCGTCAGGCCCGTGACCCGCAGGCCCCGCTCCTTGGCGGCATATTCGGCAAAACCGCCCCAGCCGCAGCCGATTTCCAACACGTGATCGCCCGGCTCAACGCCCATCTGATCGACCATGGATTTGTATTTGGCGATCTGCCCCTTCTCGGTGCTCTCTTGCCCAGTCTCGAAGATGGCACTGGAATAGGTCATCGTCTCATCCAGCCACAGCCCATAAAACTCATTGCCCAGATCATAATGGGCCGAGATGTTCTTGCGCGCTTGGGTTTTATGGTTCCGCTGCATCCAGAAGCGGAATTTCTCGAACAGCATCAATAGCTTCTGACCGGGGAAACCATCATAGATATCTTCGTTATCCGCGTGAACCAGATCCATGAACGCCTGCAAATCCGGCGTCGACCACCAGCCATCCAAGTACGCATCGCAAAAGCCCAGATCCCCCTCGCGGATAAGCCGCGCAAACAAATCATCGTTGTGAATGGCAATTTCTGCCACATGGCCCGGGTTCTTGCCCTCGGCCCGGAAACAGCGCCCATCGGGCAACACGAAATCCACGCGGCCATTGTTCATACTTTGCGCCATTTGGAACACATGCGCGAAGTATCGCGGCAGCCCAGACTGGCCGTCCGTACTTGTTAAGATCATTTAGGTTCCCCGACCCTGTTTCTTGTCAACCTAGCCTGACAGTTCTCGCCAGCACAAGGATTCTCAAAAGCCGCGGTTCGCATAGGCGTCGAGCGCCCTCTGACGGCCCACATCCGCAGCAACTATTGGTAAGGGATACGGATCAGAGGCCGAAATGGACCAGCTTTTTGGGATCGCGTCGAAGTATTTCAACGCATCCGGGTGGGGTTCGCGTTTTCCTTCCGCAATCCAGCGGTTCGCGTAGTCGCGCTGCGGATCAAACTTGTCGAGTTGAGTGACCGGATTAAACACGCGGAAATACGGGGTCGCGTCCGGGCCAGAGCCAGAAGACCACTGCCAGCCCATCGCGTTGCTCGCCGGGTCCCAATCGATCAGGCAGTCCTCGAACCATTTCAGGCCAATTTTCCAATGGATAAGTAGGTGTTTCGTTAGATAAGAGGCGACGATCATCCGCCCGCGATTATGCATGCGCCCTGTCACATACATCTCGCGCAGCGCCGCATCGACGAAGCGGATGCCCGTTCGCCCGCGCATCCACGCTTGCGCATGTGCAGCGTCCGGGTCCGTCTCCCACGCAAACGCATCCCAATCCGGCTTCCAGTTCCCGGTCAGAATCTGCGGCGTGTGATGCATCAGGTGATACGCGAACTCGCGCCACACAAGCTCCTTCAGAAAGGTCTCTGCCCCCGGCTTGCCCTCTTCCATCGCCCGCTTGCCCGCCGCCCAGCATTGATGGGGCGAGATTTCTCCCAAAGCGAGGTTCTCCGACAGGTTCGACGTGCCATCGGCAAAGGGTTTGTCGCGGCTCGCATCATAGCCAGCCACGATCGTGTCGATAAAATGACCCAACCGATCCTGCGCTGCCGCCTCGCCCAGCCGCACGAATGGCCGCACGATCGCTGCGCCTCGCCGCATCGGCGCACCCATGTTCCAATCATCAAGCATGTCGGTCGAGGGCCAATCCTCTGGCGCAGGTATCTTGCCCGGCTTCGGCAGTGGGCTTTCCACATCCCGCGTCCGCACATTCTTCCAGAACGGGGTGTAAACCTTATAATAGCCGCCTGTCTTCGTCGCAGCGCTCATTGGCTCGAACATCAGATGCCCGCCGAAGCTACGCGCCTCCAGCCCGTCGGCCTTCAGCGCAGCCTTGATTTCGGTATCCCGCGCGACTGCGTCCGGGTCATAAAGCCGGGTCCAGACCACAGACTTGGCCCCCGTCTCCGCCACCAGCGCGCGCAACACATCAAGCGCGCGTCCTTTGCGCAAAATCAACCGGCTACCGACGCTTTGCAAAGACTTTGCAAATTCCTCCAGCCCCAGTTGCAAACGCCATTTCGGCGCCGCCCCCAGACCCGTCACAGAGTCGTCATGGATAAACACCGGAATAACCGGCCCTGCCTTGCAGGCCGCCGTCAGCGCGGGGTGATCCGACAGCCGCAAATCGCGGCGAAACCAAACAAGGGTTGGGGGTGTCACGGGCACGTCCTTTTACATCCTGTCGCAGACATAGCGCGCGAGTTTCGTCGTCAAGCGCCTGTGTCCCCCGCTTCTTTGGGTGTCAAATACTTCGGGGGAGGCCGAAGGCCGGGGGCAGCGCCCCCGACACGGTCCGCCTTTTGCGCTAAACTTCCGCCTCAAGCGCTCCGATTAGCTGATCTATCTCCTCGGGCGATGTGTAATGCACGAAACTCAGCCGCAACACGCCGTTGGCCAGATCGACCCCCATCGCTGCCAGCGGGCGCTGAGCATAGAAATCCCCGCCCTCGGCCATGATCCCGTGCGCCGCCATCGCGGCGGCCACAGGCTCTGCCGGTTTACCCAAATCCAACGCCACGGTCGGCGCGCGGCCTGTCGCAGGCCCAATCAACCGAACGGAGTTGCGCGACGCCACCCAGTCCAGCAGTGGGGCAAGCACCGCCTGCTCAGCTTCGTGCATCAGATCATGCACCCCGCGCGCATCAGTGCCGTGATGAGTGGCAAGCGTGTCGATATAGTCGGCCATCCCGGCACAGGCGGCGACCTGCGCGTGATCCGGCCCGGCAGGGGTGAACTTCTTGGTCAGATCGTAGCCATTAAAGTGATGCCCTTGGTTTGGCAGCGCACGCGCCAACCCTTCGCGCACCACCATGATCCCCTGATGCGGGCCATAGGTTTTATAGGCGGAAAACAGATAGATATCGCATCCCAGCGCCCCCACATCCGGCAGCCCATGCGGCGCGTAGGAGACGCCATCGACACAGGACACCGCGCCGGCACCATGCGCCACCGCCGTAATCTCTGCTACCGGGTTGATGTGGCCAACCACGTTCGAGCAATGGGGAAAACAAACAAGACGTACATCGTCATCCAGAAGGGCTTGCAGCGCTGGAATTTCAAGCTGCCCGGTCTCGGGATTCAGCTGCCACTCGCGCACCTCAATCCCGCGCGCGGCCAGCCGACGCCACGGGCCGGAATTCGCCTCATGATCCTGATTGGTCACGATAATCGCATCGCCCGGCTGTAGCATCTCGGCAAAGGCTTGGGAGAGCACATAGGTGTTTTGCGTGGTAGACGGGCCGAAGCTCAGCTCATGCTCGGCCACACCAAGGATCGGCGCCAGCCGTGTGCGCGCCTCATCCATCTCGGCGCCGCCAAGGCGCGAGGCATCATAAGCGGAATAGGGTTGCACCTTGCGCTGGGTGTAGAAGCGGTGCAGCCGGTCGACGACTTGGCGGCAGGCATAGGACCCGCCCGCATTGGAAAAGAACGCTTGGCCCTGCAAGGACGGCTCGGCAAAGGCCGGGAATTGCGCGCGCACGAAGTCCAAATCCAACGCCATGATCTTCTCCCACGAAAAAGGCCCCGGCGAGAGTGCCGGAGCCTTCATTGCTACCTCACCTGCCCCGAAGGGCAAGCGCGTTATTCAGCCGGTGTCGCGCCGTCTTCGATTTCCGACACAACGGTGGCGATGCCCGCCTGTTCCCTCCGGATATCGTTGAACACGGCCTTCACCAGCGCAAAGCACATCAGCACCATCACGATGGAGAAGGGCAGCGCCCCGATCACCATAGCCGTCTGGATCGCGCTCGTGCCGCCAGAGAGCAGCAGCCCGCCAACAACCAAACCCAGTGCCGCGCCCCAGAACAGGATATGTGGGCGCGCTTTGGGCCCCTCATCGCCCGCTG